>CABQCB010000236.1 GCA_902462475.1 uncultured Oscillibacter sp.
ACCGGTTGGCTCTTATCGGAAGGGCTCCCAAAGCGGGCCTGGCCCGATTTGGGACGGGCGCCACTGTGGCGGTTGCCGTTGCCGTTGCCGAGAGCCGCAAGTAAGCGCGGCATACGCTTCAAACGCCAAAGCCCCCGGGAACTCCCGGGGGCTTTTTTGATCTCAACTTGGAAGGAGGGGGCATTATGCAGCTGAATACCCTGGGCCTGGTCCATGAATTTCTGCGGCAGTCTGTCCGCCCCGGCGCCGTGTGCATCGACGCCACGGCAGGCAAGGGCCGGGACACGGCGCTCCTTTGCCGCCTGGCAGGGCCGGAGGGCCGGGTGCTGGCCTTTGACATCCAGCCGGAGGCGGTGTCCCAGACAAAGGCGCTGCTGGAGTCGGAGGGCCTGCGGGCGGAGGTACATCTGGACAGTCACGCGCATCTTTTGCAGTACGTTTCGCCCCAGAGTGTGGACTGTGTGGTGTTCAATTTCGGCCGCCTGCCGGGCGGGGACCCGAAGATCATGACCCGGGCAGAAAGCTCCCTGGCTGCCATTGATGCCGCGCTCACGGCGCTGCGTCCCGGCGGCGTGGTGGCCGTCGCCCTCTACTACGGCGGCGAGAACGGCTATGATGAGCGGGACGCGGTGCTTCGCCACCTGGGGCAGCTGGACCAGCGGCAGTATACGGTGCTGGAGTGCCGGTGGTCCAACCGCCGGGGCGACCCGCCCATGCCGGTGCTGGTGTGGAAAGAGGGATAAAAAAGCGGCGGCCTGCGGGCCGCCGCTTTTTTTAGCTTCTCTGAGAGGTGCCGTTGCCGCCGCCCTTTGCCTGGCGCCAGGTCCGGCGTATCAGCCACACAGTAGAGAGCGCATAGCACCACCACAGCACGGCCCCCAGCGGGGCGTTGCGGTAATAATACGGAAACAGCAGGGGAAAGAGGTTGATCAGCACCTCGCCGACAGAAGTGGGCTGGAGCAATGGCATGGAAAAGATGCGCACCACCGGCAGCCACAGCGCTGCCAGCAGCCCTGCCCAGATGCCCCAGCAGGCTCCAAGTCCCGGCGGATTGCGCAGGGTCCGCCAGGCAAGGCCCGCCAGCACCATCAGCTGCACCAGCGCCAGCAGGGGAGCGGCCAGGGACGTATGCTGCCAGTACCCGGGGGTCAGCAGATGTCCCATATTGATGCTTGTGGCGTACCGGGTCACAAACAGGGCGCAGATCCACAGGGTCCACCCGATGGCAAGACCCAGCCGCCGCCGAACTACCAGGCACAGCACGCCGATGATGAAAAGCGGCGCTGTGAGAAATACCAGGGCGAAGTTCAGCGCCGTGGCCAGCAGGGCCACGGCCATGAGCGCGATGCCCATGAGCTTTTGCCGGTGGAGCCGGAGAAGCTCAGCGGTATCCTGCGCCGCTGCGGCGCTCTGGGGTGCATGCAATTTATCTGCCGTCCCGGCCATGTCCGGCGGGGCATTTTTGGCGCCGGACGGGGTCTCCGTTTGATTGTTGGCGTCCGAGCCGGAGGGCGCGTCCGCCGTGCCCTTCACCAGATCGTCCAGTGTCACACCGAAAATCTGGCTCAGCCGCACCAGCTTGTCCAGCTCCGGAACGCTCCCGTCCGTCTCCCACTTGCTCACCGACTGCCGGGAGACGCCCAGCCGCTCCGCCAGGGCGTCCTGACTCAGACCCGCCCCGGTGCGCAGCTGACAAAGCCGCTGCCCCAGTGTCATATCCACCGCCTCCTTGGTCATTTGCTGGTGTCATGATACCAGAGGGGAACAAAAATGTCCATCAAGCGGGCTTGTCGGCGCCGCAACTGGCGGTTGCAGCGAAGAAAATCCAGTCCGAAACGTAGAAATTCCCCGGAGGATTACTCCGGGGAATCGCTTTTTTCTGTGTCCGGGTTTTCCGAGGGACTGCCTGCCTGCCGGACCGGCCGCCCCAAAAGCCCCAGGGCCAGTGTCCGCCCCAGCAAAAGCGTGAACAGAGGATGGAGGAGGTAGACCGCCGCGTAGTAGACCCGCCCAATGTAAAACGCCTCCATCAGGTGCCGTCCCCAGAGAAAGTCCACTGCATCCAGCGCGCCGGCCAGCGCCGTTGCCACCGCACTCACCGTCAGACGGTGCAGCCGCCGGAGACGGGCCTCCCGGTGTGCCGGGGCGCAGAGGAGCTCCTTCACGTCGGTATCCAGTGCCTGGGCAAGCGCTGCCAGCATCTCCACGTCCGGCCGGGAGCGGCCCGTCTCATAGTTGGAGACCGTCTGCCGGGTGACGTGGAGGATCTGGGCCAGCTGGTCCTGACTCAGCTTTTTCCGGATGCGCAGAGCGCGGATGTTTTTTCCAATGTCCCGCATGGAGCGCACCTCCTTCGATGCCTCCATTGTAGCGCCCGGCGGCGGGATTTGTCACGCAAAGAGTCTTTTCGGGGCAAAAAAGCCCTGCTTACAGCACGGTCCCGTTCCGCGCGCCGGTGCATTTCCCCTCCGCAATGGCGGGCACGCCCCCTACGAACACATAGTCCATGCCGGAGGATAGCTGCTTTGGGTCCTGGAACGTGCCGACCTCCCGGATGCTTTCCGGGGAGAACAGGCACAGGTCCGCGTCGGCGCCCACCTCGATGCGGCCCTTTTTGAAAAGACCCAGCCGGTCGGCGGGAAGCCGGGTGATCTTGCGGACCGCCTGGGGCAGCGTCAGCACCCCGCGCTGGCAGACGTACGTCTCCAGCAGCCGGGGGAACGTGCCGTACACCCGGGGGTGGGGCAGGCCCTGAGCGGGATAGGTGGCGTCGGAGATGACGGAGGAGAAGGGGGTACGGAGGATGTCCGCAATGTCCTCTTCGTGGGTAATGAAGTCGATCATGGCCGGGCCGCAATCCTCCCGTTCCAGCAGGTCGAACAGGGCGTCAAAGGGGTCCTTGCCCTCCAGGTCCGCGATCTCGGCGATGGATTTGCCCTCCAGAGGCAGATCCTCCGGGCGGTGCAGGCCGGTGGCCAGAATATTGTCAAAGCCCACCAGCAGGGAGATGTTTTCAAAGTCTGTGCCCGTCTCCATCCGCTGCCGCATGGCCGCCCGGCGGGCCGGGTCGCCCAG
>CABQCB010000237.1 GCA_902462475.1 uncultured Oscillibacter sp.
TGTGGCCGGACAAAAAATCCCCGCCCGGAAAAATCCGGACGGGGAAAACGGTCAGCCGTTGGCGGCTTCGTATTGCTTGAGGAAGGCGACCAGCGCCTCCACGCCCTCCTTGGGCATGGCGTTATAGATGGAGGCGCGCAGACCGCCCACGCTCTTGTGGCCCTTGAGGTTGTCAAACCCGGCTGCCTTGGCGGCAGAGACCACCTGGGCGTCCTGCTCCTTGGAGGGAGAGACGAAGGGCACGTTCATCAGCGAGCGGTCCTCGGGCCGGACGGCGCCGGTGAAGAAGCGGCTGGAGTCCAGGAAGCGGTAGAGCACGTCGGCCTTTTCCTGGTTGCGCTGGGCGGCTACCTCCAGTCCGCCGTGGGCGAGCAGGTACTTGAAGACCTTCCCGCAGCAGTAGATGGCCCAGCAGTTGGGCGTGTTGTACAGCGAGTCGTTGTCCGCGTGGACCGCATAGCTGAGGTAGGTGGGCACGAAGTCCGGCAGGTCATGGCGGATCAGGTCCTCCCGGATGATGGCGATGGCCATGCCCGCCGGGCCCACGTTTTTCTGCACGCCGCCCCAGATGAGGCCGTAATCGCTGACGTTGCAGGGGCGGGAGAGGAACATGGACGACTGGTCGGCCACCAGCACGTGCCCCTTGGTATTGGGCAGCGTGTGGTAGGTGGTGCCGTTGATGGTCTCGTTTTCGCAGATGTAGACATAGTCGGCGTCGGCGGGGATGTCCAGGTCGGAGCAGTCCGGAATGTAGGAGAAGTTGCGGTCCGCGGAGGAGGCCACCACCTCCACCTTCCCGTATTTCCGGGCCTCGGCGATGGCCTTTTTGGACCACGCGCCCGTCTCTACATAGCAGGCCGTGCCGTTTTTCATCAGGTTCATGGGCACCATGGCGAACTGCAGCGTGCCGCCGCCCTGGATGAACAAAACCTTGTAGTTGTCGGGGATGCCCATGAGACGGCGCAGGTCTGCCTCGGCTTCGTCCCGGATCTGCTGGAAGACCTGGGATCGATGGCTCATCTCCATCACTGACATGCCGCTTGCGCGGTAGTTGAGCATCTCGGCGGCGATCTCTTCCAGCACTTCCTCCGGCATCATGGCGGGGCCGGCAGAGAAGTTATAGGTGCGGCCGTACTTCATTGTTTGCATCTCCTCTCATGATTTTGGCTCTGGTGAACCAGATTGTGACCAGTATACGCCAGCTCCCGGGAAAGAATCAACGGATAATTCCACTGCATCGTCTGCCGCCCCGGCGGGGCGGGATTATGCAAAACAACAGGAATGAGAAAATAAAGCGGGAAAACTTGAAATCTTAACGGGATTTTCATATAATGTTACCATCTATGTGTGTTGCTGTGTTTGGAAAGCAATGGAAAATCGGGGGAGGGAGAGGTATGCGCGCAGACGGAACACGCGTCCGGGGACTGAGCCCCATCGTACAGGCGCTGCCCTATATCATGCCGCGCCGGTATGACGCCCAGAACTGGGCCAACGACTATGCCGACGAGGATGTCCTGCGGGACTATATCCGGCAAAAGCGCCGGGAGGGACAGGCAGTCACCCACATGAGCGTGCTGATGGCGGCCTATTACAAGGCGGCACTGGAAAACCCCAAGCTGAACTATTTTGTGGTCAACCGCAGGGTATACTGCCGCAACCACTTTTGCTTCAGCTTCGTGATTTTGAAGACCCGCGCGGACGGCACGCCGGACGAGACGGTCATCAAGATCTTCCTCCACCCGGAGGACACGGTGTTCACCATCAGCCAGCGGGTGCGCGAGGCGATCCGCCGCAACCTGGTGGCGGCCCACAATAACCGCACGGACCGGTTTGCCAACATGGCCTTTTCCATTCCGGGCCTTGCCCGGCTGGTGTTCGGCCTTGCCTATCACCTGGACCAGCACGGGCTGCTGCCCCGCCGGATCATCGACCTGAGCCCCTTCCATACCAGCGTGTTCATCACGAACCTGGCGTCCATCAATACCAGCTACATCTACCACCACTGCTATGAATTCGGCACCACCAGCGTGTTCGTGTGCATGGGCAAGCCTGTGCCGGACCCGCTGGTGCCGGGCAAGCGGCGCATGCCGCTGGGCGTTGTGATGGATGAGCGGATCGCCACGGGGATCGAGTACTCCCGCTTTTTTGCCGCCTTCGGCCGGTATCTGCGGGACCCGGCCTGTCTGGAGCGGAGGCTGGACGGACAGGCGGAAGCGGTGCAGGAGGAGAAGATAACCGTATGAATCGATCAGAGCAAACGCCGGCCAGAGACCGGAACATGCCCACGCCGGCCGAATGGCTGCGGACGGAGTGGAACCATATCGGCCTTTATATTCAGGCACTGGTCAAGTGGCTGGCCGTGGCGGCGGTAACAGGCGCGGCATGCGGCGTGGTGGGCTCCGCGTTCCACATCGGTGTGGAAAAAGCCACGGAGCTGCGGGGGGCCAACCCGTGGCTTTTGTGGTGTCTGCCCCTGGCGGGCCTTATGATCGTGGGATTCTATAAGCTCACGAAAACCGAGGGCCAGGGCACCAACGACATCATCGACGCGGTGCATCTGGGCAAGGGCCTTTCCATTTTGCTGCTGCCCGCCATTTTCCTGGGCACCGTGCTCACCCACCTTTGCGGCGGCTCCGCCGGACGGGAGGGGGCCGCGCTCCAGATGGGCGGCACCATCGGCCACCAGGTGGGAGGGCTGTTCCATCTGGACGACCGGGACATGCGCACGGCCACCATGGCGGGCATGGCGGCATTTTTCGCCGCCCTGTTCGGCACGCCGCTGACGGCCACGGTGTTTGCCATGGTGGTCATCAGCATCGGCATCATGTACCACGCGGCGTTCATCCCTTGCCTCACAGCCTCTCTGGTGGCCTACGGCGTGTCGCTTCTCATGGGCGTGCAGCCCACCCGCTTCACCGTGGACATGCCCGCCCTGGAGGCGGTGATGCTGCTGCGGGTGGCGGTGCTGGGGGCCCTGTGCGCCCTGGTGTCCATCCTGTTTTGCAATACCATCCACTTTGCCGAGCATCAGATGGCCCGCCGCATCCCCAACGCCTGGGTGCGGG
>CABQCB010000238.1 GCA_902462475.1 uncultured Oscillibacter sp.
CCGCCGCCGGCCCAGCTCCTCCGCCTGCTCCGCCGGCAGCAGGATCTTCCGGGTATCGGGGCAGTCGATGGGGCGGTCACTGGTGTGGAGGGTGCGGGCCGTGAAGGAAGCGGGCCGCAGGATATGCCGGGTCTGGGGGTCTACCAGGATCCAGTCGCTCTTGATGGCCACCCGCACCGCTCCCGCCTGGTCCCGCATCTCATAAAAGCGCTGCATGTGGGCGCCCTTGGTGCCGTTTTCCCAGGTGGTGATATCCATGACCTCCCGGTAGCGGGGGCAGTCGTGGATGCGCACCGCCATGCGGGAGAGGAGAAAGACCTCCCGCATTTCATACAGCTTCTCATGGGTCAGCCCTCTGGCATCATAGTCATACCCGGCGTAGGCGGCCGCCCGGCTCAGCAGAGACGACACCCTGGCGCGCTTGTTCCGGTCACAGTCGGCAAAGATGAATTCCTCTTGGCGGAAATATCCGTTTTCTTCTAGTTTTTGCTGAAATGCTTCCAATTTTTTGACGCCTTCCTTCAAAATGATTTCCATTTTCCAACGATAGTTTAGAAGTATACCATATTTTTGTCTATTTCACAAGCAACGATCATTGACTTTTTGTCCGCCTGTGCTATGATGATAATATCAATTCAAAGGAGGATTCTTCCAATGGACAAGAAAGTTATTGCCACTACCAACGCTCCCGGCGCCATCGGCCCCTACTCCCAGGCTTGGGCTGTTGGTGACATGGTGTTTGCCTCCGGCCAGATCCCTGTGAACCCCGCCACCGGCGAGATCCCCGCCGGCATCGCTGCTCAGACCGAGCAGAGCTGCAAGAATGTCGCCGCCATCATGGAGGCCGCCGGATTGACCATGGACAACGTGGTCAAGACCACCTGCTTCCTGGCCGACATCGCCGACTTCACCGCTTTCAACGAGGTTTACGCCAAGTACTTCACTTCCAAGCCCGCTCGTTCCTGCGTGGCTGTGAAGGATCTGCCCAAGGGCGTTCTGTGCGAGGTAGAGGCTATCGCTGTCAAGTAAGCGAAGCAGACTCCTACATAAAAAAGGCTGACCCGAATGGGTCAGCCTTTTTTTATCACTTGCGCAGGAAGATGATGCCCAGGGTGCCGGGTCCGCAGTGGCAGAAAATGGTGCAGCCAGCCTTGGTCTCCACGATCTTGCCAAAGCGCCCGTCCCGCTGCAGCGCCTCCCGGGCAATGGAGGCCAGATGATCGTCGGGGCAGGTATCCACCAGGAACACCAGGGAGGGATCGATGTCTGTGCGGCCCTCCAGGCGGTCGCGGACATAGTCCCCCACCACCTTTTCAATAGAGCCCCGGTACTTCTTGGTGACGGACATCTTCCCGTCGATGACCTCTACACAGGGGTGCAGCTTCAAAAGGTTGGCCCCCAGCAGCGTCACGGCGGAACAGCGGCCGCCCTTTTTCATATAGTCCAGCCGGTCCAGCACGAAGCTGGTCTCCACCCGGCCGGTCATCTCCTCCAGCATGCCCAGGATCTCGCTCACGGAGCGGCCCTCCTCCGCCGCCTTTGCGGCGGCAAGCACCAAAAAGCCGTGGCCCACGGTCAGGTTGGCGGAGTCCACCACGTAGACCTCCGGCACTTCCTCCGCCGCCAGCTTGGCATTTTGATAACAGCTGGAAAAGCCCATGCCGATGTTGATGTGGATCACCGCCTCATGCCGCTCCATCTCCCGGCGGAACAGCGTTTCGTAATCGGCGATGTTCACGGCGTTGGTGGTGGTGATTTCGCCGCCGGCGTCCACATGGGCAGCGATATCCGCCGTGCGGATGTCCACGCCGTCGTGAAAGAGTCTGCCGCCTTTGACGATCCCCAGGGGGATCACGGAAATATGGTGCCGCTCCAGCAGCTCCACCGGCAGATCGCAGGTGCTGTCAGTGGTAATTTTGATCATACAGTGTGTTCTCCTTCTCCGGTCTTGGTCCGGACGTCATTGGATTGCCGCTAAGAAAGCAGCTTATTTTACCACACTTCTTTTTCAATTTCCAGTCCCCTGGGAAATTTCAAAGGCGGACCTCCGCCGCCTCCGGCTCCAGGTCCTCGTGGGAGGCGATAAGCACGATCTTGCCTGCTGTCTCCCGCTCCACGCACGCCCAGGCCCGGCGGCGGTTTTCCTCGTCCAGCCCGGCAAAGGGCTCGTCCAGTGCCAGGGCGTCACAGGGCACCACCAGCGCCCTGGCCAGGGCCAGCCGCCGCTTCATGCCGCCGGAGTAGGATCGGACGAGCTTTCCCCCGACCTCCTCCAGCCCCAGTTCCTCGAGAAGGCGCCGGGCGCGCTCCTCCTCCAGGGCCGGCCCCGCCGCAAAGCGCAGGTTGGCCATGGCGTCCAGATGCTCCAAAAGCCGGTTCTCCTGGAATACCGCCGCCCAGCGGCAGGGCGTGGGATATGTGATCGTTCCGCTGTCCGGCCGCTCCAGGCCCAGCAGCAGCCGCAGCAGCGTGGTCTTTCCCGTGCCGGAGGGGGCACGCAGCCAGGTGGGCCGGTCCTCCCGGGCCGTGAAGCTCACATTCTGCAAAACCGGCCGGCCCTCATAGGCCTTGCACACGTTCGACACCGTGATCTCCTTCACCGGATCCCCACCTTTCCCGCCAGGGCGTCCACCCCGCGCAAAACCAGCCGCTCCATCACCACGGACAGCGCCACGATCACCGCCGTCCAGGCAAACAGGTCTGCCGTCTGAAAATACACCTTGGCCGCGTACAGCCGCTCGCCCACGGTACCCGTCCGCAGACCGATCACCTCCGCGGCCACGCCGGACTTCCAGCAAAGGCCGATGGCCAGGGACACGGCGGAGCGGAAGTAGGGCAGCACCGCCGGGACCCACACGCCCCACAGCTGCCGCCGCCAGGGCACCCGGAACACCCGGGCCATTTCCAAAAGCTGCCGGTCCGTCTGGGCGATGCCCGTGAGCACGTTGCCGTAGATCGGCGGGAAGGCCATCAGGCCGGAGATCAGCAGCGAGAGGGAGCCGCCGTCCACCCACACCAGCGCCAAAATGATGAACGACACCACCGGCAC
>CABQCB010000239.1 GCA_902462475.1 uncultured Oscillibacter sp.
AGGGCAGGTTGATGTTGGAGGTGGTGACGCCGGAGAGCTCGATCTTGGCCTTCTCGGCGGCCTCCTTCAGGCGCTGCATGGCGACCTTGTCGCCGCTGAGGTCCACGCCGTCGGTGCGCTTGAACTCGCTCACCAGGTACTTCATGATGCACTCATCGAAGTCGTCGCCGCCCAGGCGGTTGTTGCCGGCGGTGGCCAGCACCTCGATGACGCCGTCATCGATCTCCAGGATGGAGACATCGAACGTACCGCCGCCCAGGTCGTAGACCATGATCTTCTGGGCCTGCTCCTTATCCACGCCGTAGGCCAGGGCCGCGGCGGTGGGCTCGTTGATGATACGCTTGACATCCAGGCCGGCGATCTTGCCGGCGTCCTTGGTGGCCTGACGCTGGGCATCGGTGAAGTAGGCGGGGACGGTGATGACGGCCTCGGTGACGGGGGCGCCCAGGTAGCTCTCGGCGTCGGCCTTGAGCTTCTGCAGGATCATGGCGCTGATCTCCTGGGGCGTGTAGCTCTTGCCGTCCACAGTGACCTTGTAATCGGAGCCCATCTCACGCTTGATGGAAGAGATGGTGCGGTCGGGGTTGGTGATGGCCTGGCGCTTGGCCACCTGGCCCACCATGCGCTCGCCGGTCTTGGAGAACGCCACCACAGACGGGGTGGTGCGGTTGCCCTCCGCGTTGGCGATGACGACGGCCTCGCCGCCCTCCATGACTGCCACGCAGGAGTTGGTAGTTCCCAAATCGATACCGATAACCTTAGACATAAATGATTCCTCCTATTTGATCGAACAAATCGTATTTTCCTGAAATTGTGGTTTAGTTTGCCACCTGCACGATGGCGTGGCGGATGACTTTGTCACCCAGCATGAAGCCCGCCTGGAACACCTGGGCCACCACGCTCTCACCGTAGGTTTCGTCCTCGATGTGCATGACGGCGTTGTGCTTTTCCGGGTCAAAGGGCTGGCCCTGGGCCTCGATCTCCGTGACACCCAGCTTTTTGAGGATGTCCTGATACTGATGGAAGATCATCTCCAGGCCCTTTTTGTGGGGGGATTCCTCGTCCCCCGGCGCCGCCACGGCCCGCTCCAGGTTGTCGTATACCGCCAGGAAGGCCTTGATGGTGTCGGCCTTGGCGTCCTGATAGAGGGCATCCTTTTCCTTGGTGGTGCGCTTGCGGTAGTTATCGTACTCGGCCGTCAGCCGGACGAACTGATCTTTCACCGACTCCAGCTGCTTGGCGGCCAGCTCTGCGGCCTCCATCTGCTGCTGGGTGAGGGTATAGGTCTTTTCCTTTTCCTTCTTCTTTTTACCGCCCTTGGATTTTTCCTCCGTCTCGGGGGTCTGGGCGGTCTGCTCTGCGCTCTGCTCGCTTTGCTGAGGCTCCTGTTCCTCCGCGGCGGGCTGCTTGTTCTCCTCGCTCATTCCTTCGTATCCTCCTTTGGGGGTAATTCCTGTTTTCCGAACAGACGGGTCAGCCCCTCGGCAAAGCCGGTCAGCCGCGCCGCCACGGCGGCGTAGTCCATTCGGGTGGGGCCCACCACGCCGATGAGGCCCCGCATATCGTCTCCGATGTCGTAGCTGGCCACCACCACGCTGGTGTCCTTCAATGCCTCGCTGACGTTCTCCGGCCCGATGAGGATCTTCATGGGGCCGTCGTCCGGCATGGGGAGGCTTTCCTTGCTGTCTGCCAGGAAGCTCATGAGCTGGTGGGCCTTGTCGGCGTCCCGGAACTCCGGCAGCTTCAATAGCTCCCGGGCTCCCGCGGTGACGATCTCCCGCTGTCCGGCCTCCTCCAGGGCGTCCGCCGCGTAGGCGATCACCTGGGACAAAAGGAGGAACAGCTGGGGCATCACCTGCTCGGCCACGGACATGAGCCGCTGGTTCATCTCCTCGGAGGAGATGTTCACAAAATGGGTGTTCAGCAGATTCACCATGGTGGGCAGCTGGTCCAGGTCCACCTTCAGCTGCAGCCGCAGCAGCTGGCTTTTGACCCGGCTGTCGCTCATCATCATGACCACGATGCATTTGTGCTCATCCACCGGCAGCAGCTCAAAGCGCCGGGCGGTGAGCTTTTTGCGGCCCGCGGCCGTCACATAGGCGGGGTAGTTCACAAAGGACGAAACCGCCCTGCCCGCCTGGGAGATCACCCGGTCCAGCTCCTCCATCTTCACCTGGAGGGCGGCGTTGATCTTCTCCGTCTCGTCCAGGGTCAGCCGCTGGCGCTCCATCAGTTCGTTGACGTAGAGCCGGTAGCCCTTGGGGGAGGGGACCCGGCCGGCGGAGGGGTGGGGCTGCTCCAGGTAGCCCAGCTCCGTCAGGTCGCTCAGCTCGTTGCGGATGGTGGCGGAGCTGACCTTGCCGCCCATCTCGGCGGCGATGGCCTTGGAGCCCACCGGCTCGGCGGTGCGGATGTAATCTTCGATCACGACCTTCAGTATATGCTTTTTTCGGTCTGTCAGTTCCATTTCCGCAGCTCCGGTCTCATTTCTCGTTTTAGCACTCCTCTTCCCTGAGTGCTAAAGTGAGTTTACCACCGGTATCGGGCATTGTCAATGGATGGATATAAACAATTTGTGAACAAAAGGCAAGCGTTTTTTGAACTTTTCCCGGTGCGGGCAAAAAAATGCGGACGCGCCGCATCCGGCACGCCCGCAAGGGAGTTCAAAGGTTTTTTTCCGCCGCTTTTACCGCCGCGGCCAGGTACAGCGAGCCCAGGGCGCACACCACGCCGTCCGGTCCCGCCGCCAGGACCGCTGTCCGAAGTCCCTCCGCCACATTGGCGCAGGCGCACACAGGCACTCCTCTGGTCAGCAGCCGCTGGCGCAGCTCCTCGGCCCCCATGGCCCGGGGACTGGCCGGCGTCACAGTGACAACGGCCTCCGCCATGGGAACGACGGCGTCCAGCATGGTCTCTACGTCCTTGTCCGCCAGCACGCCCAGCAGCACCACCGCCTTCCGCCCCGGAAACAGGGACGCCAGGCTCTCTGCCGCCGCGGCCATGCCCTGGGGATTGTGGGCCCCGTCCAGCAGCACCGTCGGCCCCGCAG
>CABQCB010000240.1 GCA_902462475.1 uncultured Oscillibacter sp.
CTCATGACCACGACCATTCCCACGATCATGACCATCCCCACGACCACGAGCACCCCCACGACCACGAGCACCCTCATGACCACGAGCACCCCCATGACCACGAACACCCCCACGAGCACGAACACGGCCACGAGCACGAACACGGCCACCATCACCACCACAGCGGCCCGGCGGAGATCCGCGCCATTCTGAACTCCCTGGATGTGCCACAAGACGTGCGGCAAAACGCCGCCGCGGTCTACGACCGCATCGCCGCGGCAGAGGCCAAGGCCCACGGGGTGGACGTGGATCTGATCCACTTCCACGAAGTGGGCGCCCTGGACGCGGTGGCAGACGTGACCGCCGTGTGTCTTGCCATGAGCTTGCTGGGGCCCGATGAGGTGGTGGTCTCCCCCGTTCATGTGGGCTGCGGACAGGTGCGCTGCGCCCACGGCATCATGCCGGCCCCTGCCACTGCTCACCTGCTCTCCGGCATCCCCACCTACGGCGGCACCATCCAGGGTGAGCTGTGCACCCCCACGGGTGCGGCCCTGCTGGCCCACTTCGGCCGCCGCTTCGGCCCCCAGCCCCCCATGACCGTGGAGCGGGTAGGCGTGGGCGTGGGCGCCAAGGAATTCCCCGCCGCCAACTGCGTCCGTGCCTTCTGGGGCCAAAGCTGCGACCAGGGCACGGAGGAAGTGGGCGAACTGGTGTGCCACATCGACGACATGACCGCCGAGGCCCTCTCCTACGCCGCCGACGTTCTCCGGGCCAAAGGTGCTCTGGACGTGGCCGTGACACCGCTTCTCATGAAGCAGGGCCGCCCCGCCGCCGCGCTGACCGTACTGTGCCGCCCCGAGCAGGAGGCGGAGCTGGCCCGGGCCGTACTGACGGAGACGTCCACCCTGGGCGTGCGGGTGCGCCGCTGCCGCCGGTACGTGCTCACCCCCTCCGTCCGCACGGTGGCCACCGCCTACGGCCCCATGGCCGTCAAGCGGGGCGAGGGACACGGCATCTGCAAGGAAAAGCCTGAGTACCGGGACGTGGCCCGGGCCGCCCGGGAACAGGGTCTGCCCTTCCAGCAGGTCTGGGAGGATGTGACAAAAGCCGCCGGGGAGACGAAGGAGGAAACGCGCCATGAATGAAGCGCTTTGGAACCGGTGCGTGGCCTTCCACGGCCACTCCTGCCCGGGCCTTGCCATCGGCTTCCGGGCGGCCACGCTGGCCCTTGCCCACCTGGGCGTGGACGGTCCCGCTGCCGATGAGGAGCTGGTGTGCGTCACGGAAAACGACGCCTGCGGCGTGGACGCGGTGCAGGTCATCACCGGCTGCACCATGGGCAAGGGAAACCTCCTCTACCGGGGCACCGGCAAAATGGCCTTTTCCTTCTACTGCCGCAACAGCGGTGCCTCTGTGCGCCTTTGCCTCAAGCCCCTGCCGGACATGGAGCGGGAGGAGCGCCGCCGCTTCATTCTGGAGGCCCCGGCGGATGAGGTGTTCTCTGTGGGTACCCCCCGCTTTCCGGTGCCGGAAAAGGCCCGCCGCTTTGCCTCCGTTCCCTGCGCCGTGTGCGGGGAGATGACCGCCGAGCACATGGTGCGTCTGGTGGACGGCAAGCCCCACTGCCCCGACTGTTTCGCCCCCTATGACCGGGGCTGGTAATTTCAATCAAGGAGTCTTTCATGCAAATTCGTATTCTCTCCCTTTTGACGTGCCTCCTGCTGCTGACCGGCTGTGCCGCCTCCCCCGCTCCGGCGGCGGAGGAAGATGCCGGCGATACCCGCACCCTCACCGACGGCCGGGGCCGGACCGTGACGCTGCCGGAGCAGGTGGAGTCCGTGGTGTGCGTGGGCGTAGGCGCCCTGCGCTACACCACCTACCTGGGCGCCCAGGACCTGGCCGTGGGCGTGGAGCAGGACGAGCGGGACGCCACCCTCTCCAAGCCCTTCAGCTACTTCAACCGCGACCTTTTTGACACCCTGCCCCTCACCGGCGACAACGGCGCCACCTACGACGAGGAGATCCTCACCCTCCACCCGGACGTGCTGGTGGCCAACCTGGACGCCCAGAGTGCCGATGACCTGCAGTCCCGGCTGGGCATCCCCGTGGTGGCCATCGCCCACAACGAGGGCATCTTCGACGAAAACGCCCTGACCACTCTGGAGGTGCTGGGAGAGGTTTTCCACAAGGAGGAGCGGGCCCAGGAGCTGACAGACTATCTCCTCGATGCCCAGGCTGACCTTTCCCGCCGCACCCAGGACATTCCCCAGGCGGAAAAGCCCACCGTATATGTGGGCGGCGTCTCCTACAAGGGCCACCACGGCTTTGAGGGCACGGAGGCGGGCTACGCGCCTCTGGCTACCATCGGCGCCGTGAACCTGGCAGACGAGACGGGCCAGTCCGGCCCCTTCAACATCGACACCGAGCAGGTGCTCACCTGGGACCCGGACGTGATCTTCCTGGACTACAACGGTATGGACCTCATCCGGGAGAACTACGCCGCCGCCCCGGATTTCTACAACGCCCTCACCGCCGTGCAGGAGGGCCGCCTCTACGCGCAGATCTCTTTCCGCTCCAGCGCCACCAACGCCGAGCTGGCCCTGGCAGACGCCTACTATGCCGGTACCGTCCTCTACCCGGAGGCCTTTGCCGACGTGGATATTGGGGAGAAGTTTGACGAGATCTTCTCCACTATGCTGGGTGTGGAGGACGCCTATGCCCAGTACACCGCCCAGGGGTACGTATTCGGCCCCATGACGCTGGAGGGCTGACATGGCGGAAAAGCTGCGTGCCCAGGCGCCGGACGTCTACCGGCGCTACCGGCTCCGCCACGCCGCCGCCCTGGCGTTTTTGGGGGCGGTGGTGGTGCTTGCCTGCGTGGCCTCCCTTTGGAGCGGCTCCTACGCAACGCCGCTTCCCCAGCTGCTGCGGGGCATCTTCGGCGCCGCCGCGGACCCATCGGTGAACACGGTGGTCCGCTCGCTGCGCCTGCCCCGGATCTGCACGGCCCTTTTGGGCGGCGCGGGACTGGGGGCGGCGGGCTGCGTGCTCCAGTC
>CABQCB010000241.1 GCA_902462475.1 uncultured Oscillibacter sp.
CCCACCGCGCCGCCCACCGCCGTGGCAATGGCGTTGAAGGCACTCACATGCCCGGAGCCGGTATCGTGCTCGGACTTGTCAAACAGGGACCCCAGGGTCTTTTTCATGAAATAGCCGAAATGCCGGAACTGAAACAGCCCTGTGCCCAGGGTAAACAGGGCCCCCGATCCCAAAACCAGCACAATGAGCGGCGTCCCCCACAAGAATCCTACCGCCGCATCCAGAAAATCCGATATCGCTGCTGCCATAAAAGCCTCCCCTCCTCCGAAACATGCCGGTGCCGTCCGCCCCTGCCTTATTTCTTCAGGCTCTCGAATGCCTGGGCAAAGTCCGCCATCAGATCGCCCACGTCCTCGCAGCCCACCGACAGACGGATCAGGTTGTCATAGGGCTTCTTGGGATAGATCAGCGTCACCACGTCGCCCAGGCTGGTGGCGATGGGCGGGATGCGGACGCTGTCGGCAAACTTCTTCATCTCCTCGTAGCCGCCCTTGAGGTGGAAGCACAGCATGCCGCCGAAGTTGTTCCCGACGAACAGCTTCTTGGCCAGCTCGTGCTGCTTGTGGCTCTCCAGGCCCGGATACAGCACAAACTCCACCTCGGGTCTTGCCTCCAGCCACTTGGCCAGAGCCAGCGCGTTTTCAGACTGCTTTGCAAGGCGCAGGGGCAGGGTACGCACGCCCCGCAGGGCCAGCCAGGAGTCGAAGGGGCTGATGTGGGTGCCCAGGTTATCGTTGTAGTAGCGGATGCGGTCCATGTCCTCTTTCCTGCCGGCCACGATGCCGCACAGGGCGTCGCCGTGTCCCACGTAGTACTTGGTGCCGGAGTGGAGCACGATGTCCGCGCCGTGGTCCAGCGGCCGCAGGATGAAGGGAGAGAGGAATGTATTGTCCACGATGAACTTGCAGCCGTGCTCGTGGGCCAGTGCCGCGATCGCAGGCAGGTCCGCCAGCTTCAAAAGCGGATTGGACAGTGCCTCCAGGTAGATGACCTTGGTGTTGGGCTTCATGGCCTTTTTGATATTCTCCAGGTCCAATACCTCCACCCGGTCGGTCTCGATGCCCTTGGAGGGGAGAATGTCCTCAAACAGGCTGGCCGTGCACACGAACGTATCGTCGGAGCAGATGACATGGTCACCAGCATTCAGCTGGGTCAGCAGCGCCAGGCTCACTGCCGCCATGCCGCAGGAGACCACGCAGGCGTCCTCGGCGTTTTCCAAAGAGGCGGCCTTTTCCTCCATGGCGGAGGTAGTGGGGTTGGTGGTGCGGCTGTAAATGCGGCAGCCGGGCTTCCAGGCCATGGCGTCGCCGATCATGCGGTCATACTCGTCCGTTTCGTTATAGGCGTATGTAGTGGTCTCATAGATGGGCGTGTTCAGCGCGTGGGTCACGGGATCGGGACCCTCGCCGTACTTGATGGCCCGGGTGGCAAACTCCATGGGACCGTAATCGACCTTGTTCTTATCCATCGAAAATTTCCTCCTTAGCCGCAGCATGTCATGAGATTTTCTCCATGTCCGCCGTTCAGCCTGTGCCGCAGGCCCGCCTTCCACGGTTGGGGCTTCCCGCCGGCGGCAAAACTTCCGGTCGGTGTTGATTATGCAAAAAGCCGCCCTTTTATGCCGGCGGCTTTTTGCTGCTGCTTTTGCCAAGGCGCAAAAAAGGCGGGCGCCTTTGCAGGTCTTTTCAAGCAATCTCCATTTTGTGATTTAAGCGATCCGTCCCGGCTCAGAACAGTCCCTGGATCAGGATCACCAGGATCAAAACCGGCAGGACGAACTGGAAATAGGGCTTGAATGCCCGGGACATTTTCAAGCCGCTGCCGGTGTTGGCCTCTGCCAGATACTTGTCAAAGCCCCAGCCCCATTTGGTGACGCAGAACAGCAGGTACACCAAAGAGCCCAGCGGCAGCAGCAGGTTGCTCACCAGGAAGTCCTCGATATCCAGGATCTGTCCGCCGCTGGGAGCGTTGGGCAGCACCAGGGAGAAGTACCACTGGTTGTAGCCCAGCACGCAGGGCATGCTGGCCACCAGAATGAACACGCAGCAAAGCACCGTGGCCTTCTTGCGGGTCCAGCCGAAGGTATCGATGCAGCTGGCCATGATGTTCTCAAACACGGCCAGGACGGTGGTGAAGCTGGCAAAGGTCATGAACAGGAAGAACAGCGCGCCCCAGATCCGGCCGCCGGCCATGTTGACGAACACCCGGGGCAGCGTCATGAAGATCAGGGACGGACCGGCGTCAGGCTGCACGCCGAAGGCAAAGCAGGCCGGGAAAATGATGAGGCCGGACATGAGGGCCACAAAGGTATCCAGGCAGCAGATGCGCACAGACTCACCAGTGAGGGAGTTGTCCCGGGACATGTAGCTGCCAAAGATCTCCATGGCGGCGATGCCCAGGCTCAGGGTAAAGAAGGACTGGTTCATGGCGGCGGTCATCACATTGCCGATGCCCTGCTCCGCGGCCCGCTGGAAGTCCGGCAGCAGGTAGAACTTCACGCCCTCCACGGCGCCGGGCAGCATCAGGCTGTGCACAGCCAGCACCACGATGAGCGCCAGCAGCGCCAGCATCATCCACTTGCTGATGCGCTCCAGGCCCTTTTGCAGACCGAAGGAGCAGACCAAAAAGCCCGCCAGTACGATGATGACCATGAAGATCGTCATCTCGCCGGGGTTGGCCAGCATGGCGTTGAACACACCGTCCACCGCCTCGGTGGCCATGCCGTCAAAGGCGCCGGTGGCAAACTTGTAGAAATAGTCCAGCATCCAGCCGGCCACCGTGGTGTAATACATCATCAAAAGGCAGCAGCCGATCACGCAGAACCAACCGTGGATGTGCCATTTGCTGCCCTTGGGTTCCAGTGCCTTGTAGCCCAGAACGGCGCTCTTGCGGCTGGCACGGCCCACCGCCAGCTCCATGGTCAGCACAGGCACGCCCATGATGACCAGAAACAGCAGGTAGAACAGCACGAACACGCCGCCGCCGTTTTCACCGGTGACATACGGGAATTTCCAGACATTTCCGATGCCGAT
>CABQCB010000242.1 GCA_902462475.1 uncultured Oscillibacter sp.
GGATATGTCCAACGACATCTCCGCCCATACCCCCAACCTGTGCCACCTGGCCCCCGCCGGGGACACCTATATGGAGGACCTGGAGGGCGCGGGCGGCGTGTACGCCGTCATGAAGGAACTGACGAAAAGGGACTTGCTGGACACCAGCGTTATGACTGTCACCGGCAAGACCATGGCGGAGAATCTGGAGGGAGTGGTCAACCGGGACCCCCAGCTTATCCGGCCCATCGACAATCCCTATTCCAAGGATGGCGGCATCGCCGTGCTCAAGGGCAACTTGGCCCCCGAGGGCTGCGTGGTCAAGCGGTCCGCTGTGGCTCCCGAGATGATGACTCACACCGGCCCCGCACGGGTGTTCGACGGGGAGGAGGATGCCATCGCCGCTATCTATGCCGGCAAGATCGTGGCCGGGGATGTGGTGGTTATCCGCTACGAGGGGCCGAAGGGCGGCCCTGGCATGCGGGAGATGCTCAACCCCACCTCCGCCATCGCGGGTATGGGCCTTGACAAAGACGTGGCCCTCATCACTGACGGCCGCTTCTCCGGCGCCACCCGCGGGGCGTCCATCGGCCACGTGTGCCCTGAGGCCGCCCAGGGCGGGCCCATTGCCTTTGTGCAGGAAGGGGACCTCATTTCCATCGACATTCCTGCCAACACCATCACCCTCAACGTGGATGAAGCCACCTTGGCCACTCGGAAGGCCGCTTGGGTGTGTCCAGAGCCTAAGATCAAGACTGGCTACCTGGCCCGATACGCCAAGCTGGTCACCAGTGCCGCCCGGGGTGCGGTGCTGGAATAAAACCTCATTCCCCTATATCGAAAAAGCCGCCCGGCCAGTATTCCTGGCCGGGCGGCTTTTTCGATGTTCAGGCACGGACGGCATCTCACCGCAGATAGGTGAAGCGGTTGTCGTACTCGCCCAGCAGAGGCAGGCA
The DNA here is from genome assembly GCA_902462475.1 of uncultured Oscillibacter sp. The sequence continues at coordinate 936 of CABQCB010000242.1, forward strand.
GTAGTCCCGGAAAGCGGGCTTGATGCTGGCCCCATCCTCCCCGATCCATTCCAGGGGGAACGTCTTCTCCGCGTTGGCCACCTGCTCCAAGGGAACGAGACAGGTTTCGGTGCGGTACTCCGGCTCCCGGGTGGTCTGGAAGCCCACCATATAGCCGGTCTTACCCTCCATGGCGGCGCGCACCGCCGCAGCGCCGGCCTCTTCGGCCTCCCTCTGGTCCACCTGGGACATGAGGCCCACGCTCACCCGGCCCAGCAGTCCGGGCTTCTCCGAGCGGGACTTGAGCCCCGTCTCCTGCATGATCATGTCGCTGAGGGTCTGGGCGGCGCCGCCGGGGATCTTGTGGCCGAAGCCGTCCACAATGCCCGAGTCGGCCACGGGCGAACCGTTGGCGTAGTGGATGCCCTCGGACACGGTGACCAGCAGGCCCCGGCCCTTGGCCCACTTCTCCTTGACCGCAGACAGGAACTGCTCCTTGTCAAAGTCGGTCTCCGGCAGGTACACCAGGTGCTCGCAGGGCATCCGGTCGGCGAAGAGGGCGGAGGCGGCGGTGATCCAGCCGGCGTTGCGGCCCATGAGCTCCATCACCACCACGTGGATGGGCAGGGCGGAGGCGTCAAAGGCCAGCTCCAGGGCGGAGACGGCGGCGTATTTGGCCGCGCTGCCGAAGCCCGGGCAGTGGTCGGTGACCGCCAGGTCGTTGTCGATGGTCTTGGGGATGCCGATGACCCTCAGCTCATAGCCGGACTGGCAGGCCAGCTGGTAGACCTTGTGGCAGGTGTCCATGGAATCGTTGCCGCCATTGTAAAAGAAATAGCGGATGTTGAACTTCTTGAAGCACTCCAGCACCGCGGGGTAGTCCGCGTCGGTGAGCTTGCGGCGGCAGGAGCCCAGGGCGGAGGCGGGGGTACGGGAGAGCAGGCCCAGCTCCTCATCGGAGAACCGGCCCAGGTCCATCAGGTCCCCGGCCAGGATGCCCTCGGCGCCGAACCGGGCCCCGTAGATGGTCTCGATCTCCGGGTGGCGTTTGGCCTCCCGAACCGCCCCCAGCAAGGAGCTGTTGATTACCGGGGTGGGGCCGCCGCCGTGGGCAATGAGCATGTTTCCGTTCAGCATAGCTTCCTCTCCTCCCTTTTTACACGGTGGACAAGTCGTCGTCCTTCATGCACAGATGGACGGCGCCCACCTTGAAGGTCTTGGGCAGGGCCAGGATGTTGGGGTTGGGACCCACAAACTTCCGCTTGGCGTCCTCCAGCGCCTCCTCAAAGGTGGCCCTGGTCTTCAGGCCCATGCCCCGGGCGATGCCGGGCTCCTGGGCGCCCACGATGTAGATGGCGGAGGTGTTCATCTCGGCGATGTGGCCGCAGCTCATCATGGAGAAGCCGTGGAAGGGGTGGAAGGCGTTGCAGAAGCGGTATTTGCGGATGTACTCCTGATTGGTGGCAAAGTACTCCCCGTACCGGTCCATGTCGGGCAGGACCTGCATATAGTCGTGCTGGAACATCTCATACAGCTCCCGGAGATAGGGCCAGCGCTCGTCGTGGAAATAGCCGTTGCAGATGGAGGAGCAGATGATGACGCAGTTGTCCTTCATCACCCGCTTGTGGCGGATGACCTGGGCGGACAGGGCCTGCATCATCTGGATGGGGTTGGTGCCCATGCCGTTGCCGTAGTGGAAGTCCTGGGGCATGCCGAAGACCATCACGTCGAACTTCTCCTCCGCCCAGGGCACATAGGTGCGCTGGTTGGCGATCTTCCAGGACTCCGGCTGCATCACCTTGGCGTAGCCGGAGTAGATGGCGATCTGGCGGGAGTAGGTGTCCAGCACCGCGTCGCAGCAGAAGAAGGGGTGGCCCATCTTCTCCTCCATGTGCATGCCGATCTCATCGAACTTGGTGCGCATGAGGGAGTGGCCGGACACAGGGGTGAAGTCGGCGCGGTGCATCACCTTGGGCACATGGTGGCTGGCGATGCTCCGCCAGTGGGTGATGCCGGTGGCGCAGTGCTTGTAGCCGCCGGAGTAGCCGCCGTAGGGGTTGCCCTGGGTGTGGCCGATGAGGATGGGGA
>CABQCB010000243.1 GCA_902462475.1 uncultured Oscillibacter sp.
CCGTCGGCAGATCGTCCGAAGGCCAGCTGTGCCAGATGCCGCAGCACATCCTCCCGCCGCAGCTGTCCGGCGGCCGCCTCCCGCATCCTGTCCAGGCACCGCTGCACCCGTTCCGTCTCCAGCAGGGAAAAGCCGTCACCCACGCCCGATTCCCGGGCGGCCAGCTCCGGGTTCATGGTGCGCAGGTACGCCCGGCAAAACTTCCCCTGCCTGCTTGCCGCGGATGTATGTTCCCGCATGCTCTCTCCTCCTTTCACCCCGGGCTTCCCAAACAAAAAACGTGCACGGGGTCGTGCACGTTGGAAATAAAATTTTTGCCCCTTATTTTTCTTAGCGGAATCTTAACATTTCGTCTGGTATAATTATCCTGTACTATTTTGTGAAGGGGCCGTTGTATTGTCTCAAAAGAAAAAACTTTCCCAGCTCTTTCCTTTTTCCCTGCGGGATTTTCTGCTGTCCATCGCCATTTTCTTTTGTGCGGTGGAGTGCTGTTCCTTTTTCCGTCTGGCTGAGAGCAGCGACGGATTCGCCACGCCGGTTTTCATCCTGGCCGTGCTTTTGATCTCCCGCTTCACCTCCGGCTACCTCTTTGGTCTGGTGGCCTCGCTGCTGGGCGTCATCTGCGTAAACTATATTTTCACCTATCCGTACCTTTCCCTGAATTTTACGCTCTCCGGATATCCCCTCAGCTTCCTGGCCTTTTTCATGGTCTCCATCATCACCAGCACCCTGACCACCCAGGCCAAGCAGCAGGAAAAGCTGCGCATGGAAAATGAAAAGGAGAAGATGCGGGCCAATCTGCTGCGCTCCGTCTCTCACGATATCCGCACACCGCTCACGTCCATCGTGGGCGCCACCTCCACCATTTTGGACCATCCCACCCTGCCCCCGTCGGAGCAGAAGGAGCTTTTGGAGGACGTGCGCAGCGACGCCCAGTGGCTCATTCAGGTGGTGGAGAATCTGCTTTCCATCACCCGCATCGGCAGCGACCAAGCCAATATCAAAAAGGAGCCGGAAGCCGCCGAGGAGGTATTGGGCGAAGCAGTGCGGAAATTCCGCAAGCGGTATCCCCAGGTCCTGGTGGAGGTCCGTGCTCCCCGGGAGCTTTTGATGGTCCCCATGGACCCGATCCTTATCGAGCAGGTGCTGTCCAACCTGCTGGAAAATGCCGTGCTGCATGGAAAGACCCTCTCCCGGATCGTGGTCTCCGTGCAGCGGGAGAATGGATGGGCCCGTTTTTCCGTGTCGGATGACGGCCAGGGCATCTCGCCCGACGCGCTGCCCCGGCTGTTTGACGGAACGCTCAAGCACAGCGAGACGCCCTCCGGCGACGGGAAGCGGAACATGGGCCTGGGCCTTTCCGTGTGCCTTGCCATCGTGCGTGCCCACGGGGGCAGCATGGAGGCGCGGAATCTGGACCGGGGCGCGGAATTTACCTTCCGGCTGCCACTGTAAAAAAGGAGGTATCCTCTCATGAATATTCGCGAAAAAATTCTGGTGGTGGAAGATGAGAAAAACATCTCTCACTTCATCTCCGCCGTACTCAATACCAACGGCTACGAAGCCATGCAGGCCCGCTCCGGCGAGGAGGCCCTGTCCATGATCTCCTCCCACTGTCCGGACCTGATCATTCTGGACCTGGGTTTGCCGGATATGGACGGCATGGAGATCCTGCGCAGCCTGCGCAGCTGGTCCAGCCTGCCGGTGGTGGTGGTGTCGGCCCGCTCCCACGAGCGGGATAAGGTCAGCGCTCTGGACCTGGGTGCCGACGATTACCTGACCAAGCCCTTCGGCACGGACGAGCTGTTGGCCCGGGTACGCACGGCCATCCGCCATACCCGCACCTCCTCCGGCAACGACGAGATCGCCCAGCGGGGGACGTATACAGTGGGTGACCTGGTGGTGGACTTCAACAAGCACCAGGCCCTGGTGCGGGGACAGAACGTCCGGCTCACTCTCAGTGAATTCCGCATCGTCGCCCTACTGGCCAAATACGCCGGCAAGGTCCTGACCTATGACTTCATCATCAAGGAACTCTGGGGCCCCCGGGCCAGCGGCGACAACCAGATCCTCCGGGTCAACATGGCCAACATCCGCCGCAAGATCGAGGAAAATCCCGCCGAGCCCCGCTATCTCTTCACTGAGGTCGGTGTGGGCTACCGCATGGCCGAAGGCGACTAATCGTTTACCTCAAAAGCGTCCGCTTCCGCAGGGGAGCGGACGCTTCTTATTTGAAATTAACGAAATTTTTATACTGCAAACTGTATTTTTATCGAATCCCAAACTTATATGAATGATTCTTTAACAGCCGCTCTGCATAAAATCTGCTATCTTATGATACAGAGATTGACCTTCGGGTCAAAAAAAGGAGTGTGTGTGTCAATGGCAACATTCATTTTGGGTCTCGTGATTTTGTTCGTGGGCGCCGCCATCTACGGCAAGTTCTGCGAAAAGGTCTTCGGGCCCGACGACCGGGAAACGCCTGCCTACTCCAAACAGGACGGCGTGGACTTCGTCCCCATGCGGGGCTGGAAAAACAGCCTCATCAACCTGCTGAACATCGCAGGTACCGGCCCCATCTTCGGGCCTATCCAGGGCATCCTCTTCGGGCCCATCGCGTTCATCACCATCCCCATCGGCAACGTCATCGGCGGCGCCATGCACGACTATTTCTCCGGCATGATCTGCCTGCGTGACGGCGGCACCCAGATGTCCTCCATGATCCGCAAGTATTCCAACAGCGTGATCTACAAGGTGTACAACGTGTTTGTCTGCCTGCTTTTGCTGCTGGTGGGCGCCGTGTTCATCTACACCCCCGGCGACATCGCCGCCACCCAGGTGTTCCACTTCTCCGGCCTGGCCACTGATCCCACCACCTGGATCATCTACGGTGCCATCTTTGTTTACTACCTGATCGCCACCGTGTTCCCCATCGATGCCATCATCGGCCGCATCTATCCCATCT
>CABQCB010000244.1 GCA_902462475.1 uncultured Oscillibacter sp.
ACTTGCCGGAGCAGATGCGCATGAAGGCCAGCCGGTCCCGGTGGGCCTTGTTCATGTTGGCCTGGATCTTGAAGACGAAGGCGGAGAAGTCCTCGGAGAATACGTCCACCTCGCCGGTGTCCGCCACACGGGGCAGGGGCGGCGTGGTCATGCGCAAAAAGGCCTCCAGGAAGGGCTCCACGCCGAAGTTGGTGAGAGCGGAGCCGAAGAACACAGGGGAGAGGGTGCCGTTGCGGACGGCCTTCAGGTCGAACTCCCGGCCGGCGCCCAGCAGCTCCACCTCTTCCCGCAGCGCGGCGGCACGGGCCTCGCCGATGGTGTGGTCCACGGCCTCGTCCTCCAGGTCCACCTCCATGACCGCGGCCTTTTTGCCCCGGCCCTCGGCGGAGAAGAAGAGGATGTGCTTTTGCTCCCGGTCGTAGACGCCCTGGAACTCCTTGCCGGAGCCGATGGGCCAGTTCATGGCGTAGGTGTCGATGCCCAGCTCCCGCTCCACCTCCTCGCAAAGCTCCAGCGGATCCCGGCTCTCCCGGTCCATCTTGTTGATGAAGGTGAAAATGGGGATGTGGCGCAGGGCGCAGACCTTGAAGAGCTTGCGGGTCTGGGGCTCCACGCCCTTGGCGCCGTCGATGACCATGACGGCGCTGTCCGCGGCCATGAGGGTGCGGTAGGTGTCCTCGGAGAAATCCTGGTGGCCGGGGGTGTCCAGGATGTTGATGCAAAAGCCGCTGTGCTGGAACTGCATGACCGAGGAGGTGACGGAGATGCCGCGCTGCTTTTCGATCTCCATCCAGTCGGACGTGGCGGCACGGGCCCGCTTGCCCTTGACTTCACCGGCCTGGGCGATGGCTCCGCCGTAGAGCAGGAACTTTTCCGTCAGCGTGGTCTTGCCGGCGTCCGGGTGGGAGATGATGGCGAACGTCCGCCGCCGGGAAATTTCTTCTTGCAAGGTTGCCATAGTGTATGACCTCCATACGGGCCGGCGCTGCCGCCCGTGATTTTACGATAACCAATCCAATTTACCATAGAATGCGCCGTTTTGCAAGATTTCCCCGGTTGCCGGGAGAAAAAAGTTCCCTTCCGGATGGGCCGGAAGGGAACGGGAGGACCTGGGACACGCGCCCGGCCTCACGGCGCGCACAAAAGCGCCAGCATCTCGGCCGCCGGGTCGATGAGGGGGAGGCTTGTCCGCCGGGCCAGGGCCTCTTTGAAGTAAGGGAAGTGGGTGCAGCCCAGCACCAGCGCCTCCATGCCGCAGGCGGCAAACCAATCGCAAAGCTCCGCCAGGCGGTGGCGCTGCACCAGCTCCTCCGGCGGCAGCCCCGCTTCGATGGAGAGCACCACCGGCAGCGCCCCGGCGCTGAGGGTATCCAGGGCGGGGTTGGCGTCCAGCAGCACCCGCTCGATGCCCGCCAGCCCCTGGGCGTTGGCGGCGATAAAGGCCAGAGCATGATACCGGGGCGCCAGGTTCCGATACACGTGCAGAGGTGTCACGATCCGCATGCCCGTCTCCCGGGCCAGGGCGTCAAAATCCACGGAGGCCGAGAGGGAGTTGCAGTAGACAAAGGCCTTCGGGCAGCCCTGGGCGCGGGCTTGGTCCAGGATAGCCAGGGCGGTGCGGTGCTTTTCTGCCGGGGAGGAGATCTGAAACGCGGTCTGCTCCCGGGGATCGGGGGAAATGGGAAACGGCACACCGGAAAGCCCGGCGGCGGAGAGCACATCCACGCCCATCCGGGTGTCCACGGGGGTGCCGGCCAAAACGGCAATGGGTTCCATAAAGACGCCTTCCTTTCAGCCCAGCCTGCGCTGGAAATTTCCATAGATCCGGGTGCCCTCCTGGGTGGTGACGAAGGCGTGGGGGTCCATGGTGTGCACGGTGTGGATGAGCTCTTCGATCTCGAACTTGGAAAGGCACACGCACAAAACGTGGACGCCCTCGCCCGTATAGGCGCCGGTGCCGTTCCAGTAGGTGACGCTGCGGCCCAGCTGTTCGATGATGAAGCGGGCCATGGCGTTTTCGTCGCCCTTGGTGAAAATGAGCGCCTGGACGCTGACGTTTTGCTGATGGGTGCGGTCCAGCACCATGGCGGAGAAGAAGTTATAGATGACCGAGTAGATGGCCACCTGGGGGATAAAGAGGATCAGGCAGGCGGAGTACAAAAACGCGTTGAAGGCCAGGGAGAATTTTCCCACCGTCACATGGCTGCCCCGCTTGCTCAGGCACAGGCCCACGATGTCCAGTCCGCCGCCGCTGCCGCCGCAGGTGAGCACGATGCCGCTGCCCACGCCGGAGAGGATGCCGCCCAGAAGACACGCGGTCAGATAGTCGTTCACGATGGGGGTGGCGGGAATGGGGATGATGCTGTAAAAGAAGGAATACGAGGCGGTACAGATGAGGGTCTTGACCACAAAGGGCCGGCCCAGGGTCTTGTAGGCCAGCAGCAAAATGGGCACATTGAGAATGAAGTACAAAATACCGGCCACGTCGTAGGCCCCGAAGCTGATGCCCAGGTACGTCTGGGCCAGGGTGCGCATGAGCTGGCAGACGCCCATCAGTCCGCCGGTGTACAGGTCGAGAGGAACAATGAACAGATTCAGCGCCAGGGCGGCAATCAGCTCGCCGGCCACTGCGGCCACCAGCCGCAGTCCACGGTTGTGCAGCGTATTGTAGATCATGACGAATCCTCCAACGGCATATTGGGATGCTTCTGTATAGATTATACGGGGTCGCGGGAAAAACCACAAGAGGAAAATGCCGCGCTTACAGCGCATAGCGCAGAGCACGGTACAGCCGGTCCATGGCCCGGTGCAGCGTGCGGGAGACGGTGGAGCGGTGGACGCCCAGCACGGCGGCGATCTCGGTCATGTTCATCTGCTCGTCAAAAAACAGCGTCAGCACCTGCTGCTGCCGCCCGGTGAGCTCCTGGCGGCGGGCCTGGCGCAGGTTGCGCCGC
>CABQCB010000245.1 GCA_902462475.1 uncultured Oscillibacter sp.
GACGGCGGGGCCGGATCTGGGTGATCGACGGCTATGGCCGGGACGCCATTTTGGAGCGGATGGGTGCTTTTTGGCTGTCCTTGAAAGAAGAGGACCTGGAGGGGCTGACCCAGATGCAGGAGTTCGCCGACCGCTTCATCACCTTCTCTGAGACGGGGGTGACCATGGACTGCCGCCAGATCGTGACCTCCGTCCTGCTGGGAAAGACCCTGCTTTTGATGGAGGGGTTGCAGGGTGCGGCGCTCATGGACGCCAAGGACTATCCGGGCCGCGGGGTGTCGGAGCCGGCGGACGGCAAGGTGCTCCGCGGCTCCCACGACGGTTTCATCGAGGCGGTGGTGCCCAACATGGCCCTGCTGCGGCGGCGCATCCGGGACCCCAAGCTTACCATGGAGAGCGTGCAGGTGGGTACCCGGTCCCACACGGACACGGTGCTCTGCTATCTGGAGGACAAGGTGGACCAGACGCTCCTGAGCGAGCTAAGGGAAAAACTCACCTCCATCCAGGTCCACTCCCTTTCCATGGGACAAGAGAGCGTGGCGGAGGCCATCCGGCCCAAGCAGTGGTATAACCCCTTCCCCAAGGTGCGCTATACGGAGCGGCCCGACGCGGCCGCCGCCAGCATCATGGAGGGCAACATCGTGGTGCTGGTGGATAACTCCCCCTCGGTCATGATCTTCCCCACCACGTTTTTCGATTTTACCCAGGAGGCCAACGAGTTTTACTTCCCGCCGCTGGTGGGCTCCTACCTGCGGCTTCTGCGCATCATCGTGTTTGTGATCTCCCTTTTGATCACGCCTGCCTGGTATCTCATGGTCAGTGAGCCGGGGCGCCTGCCGGGCTGGCTGGATTTCCTCTCCTCCCCCGAGCCGGCGGACCTGGGCCTTTTGTGGCAGCTTTTGGTGGTGGAGTTTTTGGTGGACGTTTTGAAGCTGGCGTCGCTCAACACGCCGGACTCCCTGTCCAACTCCTTTTCCATGCTTGGCGCGCTGATTTTGGGAGACTTCGCCGTGCAGGCCGGGTGGTTGGGGCCGGAGGTGCTGGTGTATATGTCCTTTGTGTCCGTGGCCAGCTTTGCCCAGCCCAGCCACGAGATGGGCTATGCCTTCAAGCTGCTGCGGGTGGCGCTGCTGCTGGTGACGGCTGCCTTTGACGTGTGGGGCTTCGTGCTGGGCGTCGTGGGCATTTTGGTGCTGCTGGCCACCACCAAGCCGCTGGTGGGCAAGGGCTATCTCTATCCGCTCATCCCCTTCAACGGCAAGGCGCTGCGCCGCCTGCTGACCCGGGAGCCCATCAGTCCTGACAACACCTGAACACCCATCCTTGCTCCATATACTTGCCTTTTCCTGAATATGGCAGTATAATGAAAAAACACCTGGGGACCGCTGTGCCCCGGGACGATTCCCGCAACAGGGGAGGAAAGCTGTATGGGGCAGCAAAACCGCTACTGTGCACAGGACATGGAGTGGATGCTCCGGTGCCTTGCGCCGATTTTTGACGTGGTGCGCCTGGTGGATCCGGTGCGCACGACCGTGCTGCGGCTGCATGACGGATGCGTGGCGGAGGAGCCGTACACCTGTTTTTCCGTTTGGAATAAGGAATGCCGCTGTAAGAACTGCACCAGCCTGCAGGCAGCCAACGGGGATTGCCGGCGGACAAAATATGAATTTATCCACAACGACGTATTCTATGTGGTCTCCCAGCCGCTGACGCTGGTGCTGGCCCAGGAGGAGCGGCGGGTGGTTTTGGAGATCGTCAGCCACGTATCGGACCAGCTGCTGGTGGAAAAGGAGAATGGGAGGACCGTGGCCGAGCGGCTGGAGGAGCTGCAAAGCAAGCTGTACCGGGACGAGCTGACCCGGGCCTTCAACCGGCGCTATCTCAATGAATTCTCGTTCCTGCATCATGGGGCCGAGTATACGCCCATGCGGGTGGGCCTCATTTTGCTGGACCTGCGGCAGTTTAAAAAGGTCAACGACACCCGGGGCCACCTGGCCGGCGACCAGGTGCTGGAGGAAGTGGCCTCTGTGCTGCGCAGTCATGTGCGCGCCCAGGACTCCGTGATCCGCTTTGGCGGCGATGAGTTCGTGGTGATCCTGACGGACTGCGACGAGTCGGTGGTGCAGCGCAAGGTGGAGGACCTGCGTGCCGCGCTCTTGCCGGTGCTGCCGGCGGATTTCGGCTATGCCTACACCAATCAGTTCCTGGCGGAGCAGTCGTTCCTTATGGCCATGCTGGAGCAGGCGGACCGCCGGATGTACGAGGAAAAGCGCCGCAGCGGCGAGACAGAGGACCGGAGCGTGCCCGTTTCCGTGTGAGCGGCCATCAAAAAAATACGAAAATAAGCCGGCCGGGAACCTTTTAGGTTCCCGGCCGGTTTGCTTTTGGCCGGATATCAGTCTTCCAGGGAAATGGCGCCCACGGGGCAGCCCTCCTGGGCCTCCCGGGCGGCGTCTTCCTGGTTGGCGGGCACTTCGCCGCCGTGAGCCAGGCCGTCATCGCCCATGGTGAACACCAGCGGGCAGGTGCCTGCGCAAAGGCCGCAGCCGATGCAGGCGTCGTTTACGATCGCTTTCATACGAAGATCTCCTTTTCAAAAAAATGGGTCAGTCCAAAATATTTCCATCCCGGCCCAGTGTCACCACCTGCCAGGGGATGAACTTTCCGCTTCTTTGCAGGGCGGTCTCCGCGGCACGCTGGATGCCGCCGCAGCAGGGCACCTCCATGCGTACCACCAGCACCTCCCGGATATCGTTGCGCCGCAGGATCTCCGTGAGCTTTTCGGCGTAATCGCCCTCGTCCAGCTTGGGGCAGCCGATGAGGGTGATGCGCCCGCGCATGAACCGCTCGTGGAAATCCGCACGGGAAAAGGCCGTGCAGTCCGCGGCGATCAGCAGCTTGGCTCCCTGGTAGAAGGGCGCCTCCACCG
>CABQCB010000246.1 GCA_902462475.1 uncultured Oscillibacter sp.
GTCGTTGGTCTTGGTGGAAACTTCCTTCACCAGCTGAGCGCCCATGTTCTCAAAGGGATCGTCCAGCTCCACTTCCTTGGCGATGGTCACGCCGTCATTGGTGATCAGGGGAGCGCCGTACTTCTTGTCCAGCACCACGTTGCGGCCCTTGGGGCCCAGGGTGACCTTGACGGTATCGGCCAGGGTATTGACGCCGGCTTCCAGAGCCTTACGGGCCTCGTCGCCGCGCTTGATGAGCTTTGCCATAATTGCATTACCTCCAAATCTTTGTTAAAAGGGGAGCAAGCTCCCCCTTTAGATCCCCCACCAGGCCGCCGCAGCGCACTCGCTGCGCTCGCACGTTTGCGGCCTGAGAGGTGTTTTTGACGACGTGCACGCCGCCGTCAAAAACGGTTGAAAGGGATTCGCCTTTGGCGAATTGAAATCAGATCTGCGGATTACTCCACGATGGCCAGGATGTCGTTCTGGCGCACCACCACGTACTCCACGTCCTCCAGGGTGACCTTGGTGCCGGCATACTGGCTGGTGATGACCTTGTCGCCGGGCTTGACGGTCATGACGATGTCCTTGCCGTCCACGTTGCCGCCGGGGCCCACGGAGATAACTTCAGCCACGGAGGGCTTTTCCTTGGCGGAGCCGGTGAGGATGATGCCGCCCTTGGTGGTCTCCTCGGTTTCCACCATCTTCAAGATGACACGATCTGCAAGCGGAGTGAGCTTCATGGGGATTCCTCCTTATAGTAAATAAAAATTTTTGAAAACACATTCAGCGTTAGCACTCAACTCTCTCGAGTGCTAACGCTGTTATCTTAGCGCAACCGCATCGGTTTGTAAAGGGGGATTTTCACAAAAGTTATGAAATATTTGTGAATTTCCCCCGGGGAAAAATCCCCCGTGCCCCGCAGGGGAAAGTCTATGCGGTGCGGGGTCCCCGCATGCGTATCTCCCTCCCCTCTTTGGCTCTCACTCTCCACGCCAAAACGCCCCGGCGAAGTTCGCCGGGGCGCGCATCTTTATGTAGCGGTGGCATTGGGGTCGCAGCCCTTGGGGCCGAAAAACCGCAGCTTCTTGTCTGAGAGGGTCATGACCACCTCCCGGCTGCGGAAGCACTCTCCGTCCACGCAGGAGACGATGTCCCGCTCCGCCCGGATGCGTACTTCCCGGGCCGTGGACACACGGATCAGCTCCGGTGGCAGGCCGTCAAGGTCCCCGGCGGAATAGGCCGGGAACAGGCGGGCAAAGGTAGCCCGGCTGACTTTTTTGATGAGCACAGTGTGCAGCACGCCGTCGTCCATGCGGGCCTGGGGCACCGGGGTGGAGCCGCCGCCGTAGTAGCGGCCGTTGCACATGGAGACCAGGGCATACTCCCCCGTCTCCTCCCTGCCGTCCAGACTCACGGTCCAGCGGTGGCCGATGCCTTTGAAAAGGAAATTCACCGCCACGGAGCAAAGGTAGCTGCCCCGCCCGGAGAGCAGCGGAAAGGCGCCGTAGCGGTGGACGCTCTCGGCCACCTGGGCGTCGATGCCGTTGCAGGCGATGGTGGTGCAGAGCCTGCCGTTGCAGTCGATCAGGTCCAGGGTGCGCACGTCCCCGTCCCAGAGGTTCTCCGCGTCGGAGAACAGGGGCATCTGGTCGCCGAAGTTTTTCAAAAAGTCGTTGCCGGTGCCGGCGGGGATGCAGGTCATGGCGGCGTGGTCCAGCCCTGCGATGCCGTTGGCTACCTCAAAAATGGTGCCGTCCCCGCCGCAGGCGTAGAGCCGCACCTCCTCCCCGCTCTCGGCCGCCCGGCGGGCAAGCTCCGTGCCGCCGCCGGGACCGCTGGTAAGCAGGCACTCGCACACAAGGCCGTGGCGGGTGCGCAGGGCGTCCGCCATGGCGTAGATGCGGGCGGTCCGATCCTGCTTGCCCGCCCGGGGGTTGATGATGAATACATGGCGCACCGCAGCGCACCTCCCATGTTCAGCGTTTGAGCAGAAGATCTCCCTGTTCGATCTGCTCCTTGGTCACGCCCTCCATCGTCACACCGATGTAATCGCCGGTGTGCGCGGTGTCGATGATCTCGCGGAATTTTTCCAGAGCGCGCACCCGGGCCGTCAGGCGGCCCTGCCGGCCGCTGATGATGATCTGGTCTCCCACGCGCACCGCTCCCCGCTGCACCTCGCCCAGCGCCACGGTCCCGCGGCCGGAAACGGTCATCACATCGTCCACCGTCATCTGGAAGTCCGAGTCATCCACCTGCTTTGCATAGGACCCATTCAGCTGGGGTTCCTCCTCATCTTTCTTCCGTTTCAGAAAATCAAACACGACCTCGTCTCCTTTTCAATTTTCTTTTCCGCCGTAGAAAAATGCATCGCATTTGAGCATACCATTATAGAGCTTGCGCTTTTTCTCCGCACTGCGGCCAAAGCACCGCTCGAACTCCGTGTGGGACGAGAGGATCACGATGCGCCACTTAGGCGGCATCTGGGCCATGGCCCGGCCAAAGACCCGGTACAGCTCCCCCGCCTCCTTCTTTTCCAGCAGACGCTCGCCGTAGGGCGGATTGGTCACCAGCTGGCCATACTGGCTGTCCCGGTGGAACGCGGCGGCGTCGGCCACCTCGAAGCGGATGCAGTCGTCCACCCCCGCCAGGGCCGCGTTGTGCTTTGCCAGCTCCACGGCGGCAGGGTCAATGTCCCCGCCCCAGATGTCGTAGGTGCCGTGGAACTCCTTGTCCATGGCCTCGTCGGCCGCGTCCATCCAGAGCCCCGCGTCCATGTTCTTCCACTTCTGGGCGGCAAAGCTCCGGTCCAGGCCGGGCGCCCGGTTCTTGGCGATAAGGGCCGCCTCGATGGGGATGGTGCCGCTGCCGCAGAAGGG
>CABQCB010000247.1 GCA_902462475.1 uncultured Oscillibacter sp.
CGCGGCGGACCTGGTGGTAGACGCCGCGGGACGGGTGGTCGCCCCCGGCTTCATTGATATCCACATGCACGAGGACCCGGTGGGCCCCGACGGCAGGATCGAAAACGCCGAGGACACGGCCATTTTCAACTGCATGCTCCGTATGGGTGTCACCACCGCCATCGGCGGCCAGTGCGGCATCAACCAGTATGATCCGGCGGACTATCTGGACCTGGTGGACCGCTTCGGCGCCGCGGTAAACGTGGGAATGCTGGCCGGTGAGGCCTTTTTCCGGGAGCGCTGCGGCCACGGTGACAAATACACTCCGGTGACGGAGCCGGAGCTGGAGGCCATGGAGCGGGAGCTGGCCCAGGCCCTGGAACGGGGATGCCTGGGCGTCTCCTACGGCATCCGCTACTCCCCCGGCATCGACCGCCGGGAGCTGGAGCGGACGGCGGCGGTATGCCGCTGCGCCGACAAGCTCATCGCCGCACACCTGCGCAGCGACGCGGGGGAGATCATGGACGCTGCCCGAGAGTTTCTGGACGTGGGACGGGATCTGGGACTACCGGTCCAGGTATCCCACATCGGCTCCATGGCAGGCTTCGGGCAGATGGAGGCGTTCCTCCGGCTGGTGGACGAATACCACATGAACGGCCTGCGGGTCAGCTGTGACTGCTACCCCTACTACGCCTTTTCCACCACCCTGGGCTCCACCACCTACGATCCAGGCTGGCTGGAGCGCTACCAGTGCGGCTACGACGTCATCGAGCTTAGCCAGGGCAAGTATAAAGGGCAGCGCTGCACCAAGGAGATCTTCGACGAGGTCCGGCGGGACGATCCGGACTGCCTGACGGTGTGCTACGTCATGAAGGGCAGCGACGTGGACCTGGCCTTCTCCCACCCCAACGTCATGCTGGCCAGCGACGGCATCATGAACTACGGCCAGGGCCATCCCCGGGCCGCCGGGTCCTTCCCCCGGCTGCTGGCGGAGTTCGTCCGGCCGGGCAAGGTATCCCTCTACGACGCCGTGGCCCGGATGACCGCCATGCCGGCCGAAAAGCTGCGGCTTGGCCGGAAAGGCCGGCTGAACGTGGGCGCCGACGCCGACGTGGTCATCTTCGACCCGGAACGGGTGGCCGACCGGGCCACCTTTGAACAGCCCACCCTGCCCCCCGCGGGCATCGACTACGTCTTCCTGGGCGGCTGCCTGGCGGCCCGGGACGGCAAGATCGTCCGGGGCGACCTGGGCCGCTCCGTCCGGGGCTAAGCACCGTCATGGTCCCGGCAAAACTGTAATCTGCTTTCAGGAGGTCCTGCATATGCAATATGGAATCTGGTCCATCGTTCCCCCCCTGGTCACCATCGTGCTGGCGCTGGTGCTGAAAAACGTGTTTATCTCCCTGCTCATCGGTATTTTCCTGGCCTGCCTCATTCTGTGCGGCTTCAACCCCATCGTGGGTCTCAACGACACCTTCTACGGCCTGGTGAACACCTTCTCCAGCAGCGGCAACACCATTGTGCTGCTGTCCATGCTGCTCATCGGCGCCCTGATCCACATGATCGAGCGCTCCGGCGGCATCGAGGGCTTTGTGGACATCATGGTCAAAAAGCGGGGCATCATCCGCTCCAAGCGGGCGGCGGCGCTGTTCACCTGGCTGCTGGGCATCGTGGTGTTCACCTCCGGCTCCCTCAGCTGCATGGTCACCGGCTCCGTCTCCCGGCCCCTCAACGACAGCTTGAAGCTGCCCCATGAAAAGGCAGCCTTCCTGGTACATACCACCTCCACCCCCTGGTGCGTGCTCTTCCCCCTCAGCGGCTGGCTGGCGGCCATGACCGGCTACCTGACCTCCGGCGGCGTGCCGGAGGAGGATGCCATCACCGTGCTCATCCAGTCCATCCCCCTGAACTTCTACTGCATCATCGCGGTGGTCTTTGCCCTGCTGGTGGCCCTGTTCCCCCTGGACTTCGGCCCCATGCGCAAGGCAGAGCAGCGGGCGGCCGCTACCGGTGAGCTGGATGACCCCGCCTCCGTGGACAAAGAGGCCGCTGAAACCAACGCGCCGCTCAGCGGCGTCAAGCCCCGGGCCAAAAACATGCTCGTGCCCATGCTGGTGATGATCGGCACCATCCTGGCGGCCCTGTGCGTCTCCGGCAACGGCAACCCCACCCAGGGCGACGGCATGCAGGCGCTGCTGTGGGGCTGCATGATCTCCCTGCTGGTGATCTCTGTCATGTGCATGGCCGAGCGGCTTTTTACCCTGGACCAGCTCATCAATGAGATCATCCGGGGCATGTCCACCATGCTGCCCATCTTCTTCGTGCTGCTCTTCGGGCTGACCATGGGCACGCTGGTCAAGAGTCTGGACACCGGCAACTACCTCTCCTCCATCTTCATGCAGCTGCTCACCCCCGCCCTGCTGCCGCTTTTGACCTTCCTCATCTCCCTGCTGCTGTCCTTCGCCACCGGCACCTCCATGGGCACCATGGCCATCATGGGCACCATCGCCATCCCCATGGCCATCAACATGGGCGTGAACGTGCCGCTGGTGGCGGGCGCCATGTTCGGCGGGTCCATTTTCGGCGACCACGCCTCCCCCATCTCCGACACCACCATCATGTCCTGCGCCACCACCGGCTGCAACATCATCGACCACGTCAAGACCCAGGCGCCCTACGTCCTGTGCTTTGCCGTGGCTTCTATGGTGCTGTATGTGATCGCGGGCTTCCTGCTGTAAGCCTCTCAATAAAACGAACCCCGGCAGACAAGTGTTGTCTGCCGGGGTTCGTTTTAGGTTTTTATACAAGGGCATAATCATAAAACACAACAAAACCGAGCCAACCTACACTAAAACGTCGCTATTTCTTTGTG
>CABQCB010000248.1 GCA_902462475.1 uncultured Oscillibacter sp.
ATCACAGGGGGCCACGGCCACCGGCTCCGCCGTGGGGCCGGGGCAAAGGGCCAGGCCCTCCCCCGACCGGTGATCCAGCAGAGTCACCGTATATCCGCCCCAGCGCAGGGGACAGTCCAGCACCAGCTCCGCCCGGGAATGCGGAGATGGCAGAGTTTCCAAAATCAAACGGGAAGCGGCCAGCCGGGCCGTCACACCGTGGGGCAGGCTGATGCGGGCGTCGTTGCCGTGGCTGGCCCACAGACGCCCGATGGCCTCCAGGTGGACGGCGCCGATATCCTGGCGCCCGGTGCCCAGCAGGTCAAATAGCCCCAGCAAAACCTTGGGCCGCAGAAAGTCCGGCACCTCCGCCAGCTTCCCCAGAGGGATGGTCACCCGCCCCGGCTGGCGGGAAGCAGCGCGCAGATACCGCTCCGTCAGGTCCTCCAGGCCGGTCTCCATCTCCCGCAGGCGGCCGGCGGCGGCGCTCATATGCTCCGCCGCCCGGGGGTTGATCCGCCGCAGCAGCGGCATGACCTCCAGCCGCAGCAGATTCCGCTCCGCCGCGTCCGCAAGGGCGTTGGTCTCGTCCTCCACATGGGGGATCTGATGGGCATCGGCGTAGGCCGCCAGCGTATCTCTTGTAATTTGCAAAAACGGCCGAACGAGATTGCCTCGCCGGGCCGGGATGCCCGCAAGGCCCGCGCTCCCCGTGCCCCGGATCAGGTGCAGCAGCACGGTCTCGGCGTTATCATCGGCGTGATGGGCGGTGAGGATGGCGTCGAAGCCCTCCCGCTCCGCCGTCTCCTCCAAAAAGGCGTAGCGCAGCTTCCGGGCGGCCTCCTCCACGGAAAGCCCCTCCGCCGCAAGGGCGCGGGTATCGCCCCGGCCCACATGGCAGGGGATGTTCCGTCCGGCGCACCAGGTGCGGACAAACTCCTCGTCCCGGTCCGCCGTCTCACCCCGGAGCTGATGGTTGAAGTGGGCCGCCGCGGCCGCAAAGCCGGCCGAAGGGCCCCAGGTATCCAGAAAATACAACAGGCACATGGAGTCCAGCCCGCCGGAGACGGCGCACAATACCCGCGCCCCTTCCGGAAACTGCTGCCGGAGGAAGTCCCTGGCGGGAGCGAGGTCATTCATCGTCCCCATAGCGGTTATCCAGCGTGGCGAAGGTGGTGTACTCCGGCATCCACCGCAGCTCCACCTTGCCGGTCTCGCCGTGGCGGTTCTTGGCCACGATGCACTCGGCGATGTTGTGCTTTTCCGAGTCCTCATTATAATAGTCGTCCCGGTACAAGAAAAGAACGATATCCGCGTCCTGCTCGATGGCGCCGGATTCACGCAGGTCCGAGAGCATGGGCCGCTTGTCGTCCCGCTTTTCGTTGGCACGGCTCAGCTGGCTCAGGCAGATGACCGGGATGTTCAGCTCCTTGGCCATGATCTTGAGCATACGGGACATATCGGATACCACCTGCTGGCGGCTCTCTCCGCCGCCGCCCTTGCCTCCGGCGGAGGTCATCAATTGCAGATAGTCGATGACCACCAGGCCCAGATTGTCCAGCCGGCGGCACTTGGCGTTCATATCCGCCACGGAGAGCATGGGGTTATCGTCGATGCGGATGTCCACCGTGTTGAGGATGGAGGCCGCCCCGGCGATCTTCTCCCAGTCCGTCTCCCGCAGGGCGCCGGTCTTGAGCCGGTTATTCTCCACGCAGGCCTCAGAGCTCAAAAGCCGGGTGGCCAGCTGCTCCCGGGACATTTCCAGGGAGAACACGGCCACGGTCTTTTTCGTGCTCTTGGCCACGTTGAGGGCAATGTTCAGCGCAAAGGAGGTCTTGCCCATGCCGGGACGGGCGGCCAGCAGAATGAGGTCCGACTTATTGAGGCCGGTGATCTTATGGTCCACGGCGGAAAGGCCCGTGGAAAGGCCCGGCAGGTGGTTTTCGCTCTCGCTCATCTCGCTGAGCCGGTCCAGCACGTCCGGCAGGACCTGTCTGAGAGGCACCATGTCCTGGGCGCTCTGGCCCCGGCGCACGGCGTACACCTTCTGCTCCGCCATCTCCAGGATGTCGCCGGCCTCGCCCACGCCCTCCTGGACCATGGCGGTGATCTCCGCCGCCGCCTGGGCCACGCCCCGCAGCAGCGCCTTGTCCCGCACGATGGCCGCGTACTCCATGACGTTGGCGCTGGTGGGAGTGATCTCCATCAGCTGGGCCAGGTACGAGCGGGTGGTGTTTTCATCGTAGGTGCCGGCCTTCTGCATCTCCTCGCAGACGGTGATGCCGTCGATGGGCCGGGCATAGGTGAACATGGAGTAGATGGTCTCAAAGATCTCCCGGTTCTGCCTGAGATAGAAATCGCCCGGACGGAGCTTATCCATCACGTCCTTGACGCAGTCGGGGTCGATGAGCATGGAGCCCAGCACCGCCTGCTCTCCCTCCAGAGAGTGGGGCATCTGCCGCAGCAGCAAATCCTCATTGGCCATGGCGTTCACCTCCTGGTCTCCCGGCGGCGCCCTCCGGCGCCGCGCTGGATGGTCTTACTTCTCCTCGTACACGGACACATACACAGTGCCCGACACCTCAAAGCCCAGCTTGGCCTTGACCTGATAGCTGCCGAAGGCCTTGATGGGCTCCTCCAGCACCAGCTTCTGCTTGGGGATGTCCAGGCCGAACTGGGCCTTGAGTCCCTCGCTGATCTCCTTGGTGGTGACGGCGCCGAACAGCCGCCCGCCGTTGCCGGCCTTAGCGGTGAGCTTCACCTGGCACTCCTTGAGCTTTTCGGCGGTGGCCTCGGCCTCGGCCTTCAGCCGGGCCTCCTCGGCCTTGCGGGCCTTCTCCTTGAGGTTCATGGTGTTGATGGCGT
>CABQCB010000249.1 GCA_902462475.1 uncultured Oscillibacter sp.
GCAGAAAATGAAGAGAATGAGGGGTCATGGAGCAGCAAAATGCCGCAGTCGGCGGAAAAGACCGTCAGAGCAAGGCCGCGCTCTTTGGTGATGAGGGCGTCGGCGGTGTAGTCCCGCTCACGCAGCAGCCCCTTGCCCGCGTCGGCGGCGGTGCAGAGGCGGACGGTGGTCTCGTGCACCTGCTGGCTCAGCACGGTGCGCTCCGGCTGTGTGCCGATGGCCGCGCAGAAGCGGCGGTAGTTTTCCATGAGACACGCAGGGCCGTCTCCCCGCCCGGGGCCCAGGTTCAGGCTGTCCCAGGGGGCGGGGGAGACGCCGCCGCGCCGGGTGGAAAAGCCGTGGCGGACGCCGGTGAGCAGGGGGGACGTCAAAAAAACAAGGCTCCCTTGTGTATGAGTCTGAAAAGACATGGATACCTCCCGGACTTCCCGTCATAAAGGCAGCCCCCCTGCCCTCCGGCAGGAGAACAGGGGGACGCGCAGACAGGGGATCAAAAAGTCAGTTGTCGTGATATTCCTTGCAGGTGCACTTTTTCCACTTCAGGCCGCTGCCGCAGGGGCACAGGTCGTTGCGGCCGATCTTTACGACCTTCTTGGGCTGCTTTTTCGGCGCGGTGCCGTCGCCGCCCACGTTTTCCACGGTGGTCTTGGCCACCCGCTCCCGCTTGACCTCCTCGTCCTTCTTCAGACGGACGGAGTACAGCCGGCGGACGGTCTCGCTCTGGATGGCGGAGATCATCTCCTCAAACATGGTGAGGGACTCCTGCTTGTAGGCAATGACGGGGTCGGTATTGGCGTAGGCCCGCAGACGGATGCCCTGCTTGAGGTCATCCATGGCGTCGATGTGGTCCATCCAGTACTCGTCCACCACCCGCAGCATGATGACCCGCTCCAGCTCCCGCATGATGGGCGGCGTGATCTCTGCTTCCTTGGCCTCATAGGTGGCCTCGGCGGCCTTGGTGAACAGCTCCGTGAAGTCCTCGGGGCTCTTGGCGGCGATCTCCTCGGCGGAGAAATTGAAGGCGCCGGGGGCAAAGTAGGTGCCCTCCAGGTCCCGCATCATCTCCCGATAGCCGGCTTCATCCAGGTGGGAGGCCTGGCCGAAGGCCAGAGCCACATGGTCGGCGATGGAGGTCTCCATCATGTGCAGGATGGTCTCCTTGATGTCCTTGCCGTCCAGGACCTGGCGGCGCTGGGCATAGATGATCTCCCGCTGCTTGTTCATGACGTCGTCGTACTCCAGCACGGATTTCCGGGACTGGAAGTTGCGGGACTCCACGGTGGTCTGGGCGTTTTCGATGGCCCGGGTGAGCATGCGGTTTTCGATGGGGGTGTCCTCATCCAGGTCGAACTTCTCCATCATGTTCTGGATGCGCTCACCGCCGAACAGGCGCATGAGGTCGTCCTCCAGGGAGATATAGAACCGGGTCTCGCCGGGGTCGCCCTGACGGCCGGCACGGCCGCGCAGCTGGTTATCGATGCGGCGGGACTCGTGGCGCTCGGTGCCGATGATGAAGAGGCCTCCGGCGGCGCGGACCTTTTCGGCCTCGTCGGCGATGACAGCCTTGTGGGCGGCCAGGCGCTCGGCAAAGAGCTTGCGGGCGGCCAGGATCTCCTCGTTGTCGGTCTCAGCGTAGCCGGTGGCGTCCACGATGACCTCCTCGGCGTAGCCGGCCTTCACCAGGTCGGCCCGGGCCAGGTACTCGGCGTTGCCGCCCAGCATGATATCGGTGCCGCGGCCGGCCATGTTGGTGGCCACGGTGACGGCGCCCAGCTTGCCCGCCTGGGCCACGATCTCCGCTTCCTTTTCGTGGTTCTTGGCGTTGAGGAGGCTGTGGGGGATGCCCTCCCGGGAAAGGAGGCTGCTCAAAAGCTCGTTTTTCTCAATGGACACGGTGCCCACCAGCACGGGCTGGCCCTTGGCGTGGCACTCCTTCACCTGCTCGATGACGGCGCGGAACTTGCCGGCCTCCGTCTTGTAGACCACGTCGTGGTGATCGTGGCGCTGGTTGGGCTTGTTGGTGGGGATCTCCACGATGTCCAGATTGTAGATGGTGCCAAACTCCTCCTGCTCGGTCATGGCGGTACCGGTCATACCGGAGAGCTTGTCGTACAGACGGAAGTAGTTCTGGAAGGTGATGGTGGCCAGGGTCTTGTTCTCACTGTTGACGCTCACGTGCTCCTTGGCCTCAATGGCCTGGTGCAGGCCGTTGGAGTAACGGCGGCCGAACATGAGGCGGCCGGTGAACTCGTCGACGATGATGACCTCGCCGTCCTTGACCACATAGTCCACGTCCCGCTTCATGGTGCCGTGGGCCTTGAGGGCCTGGTTGATGTGGTGGGAGAGGGTGGAGTTGGAGGGGTCGGACAGGTTCTCCACGTGGAAGAACTCCTCCGCCTTGGCGATGCCCCGGGCGGTGAGGGTGGCCGTCTTGGCCTTTTCATCCACCACATAGTCCGCGTCGATGTCGGTGTCCTCTTCTTCCTTGTTGTCCACCTGGACCACCACCTGCTTTTTCAGGCGGGAGACGAACATCTCTGCCATGTCATAGAGCTGGGTGGACTTTTCGCCCTGGCCGGAGATGATGAGGGGGGTACGGGCCTCGTCGATGAGGATGGAGTCCACCTCGTCCACGATGGCGAAGGCGTGGCCCCGCTGCACCAGCTCGGAAGAGTAGATGCACATATTGTCGCGCAGGTAGTCGAAGCCCATCTCGTTGTTGGTGCCGTAGGTGATGTCGGCGGCATAGGCCTCCTGGCGCTGCTTGCTGGTCAGGCCGTGGACGATGAGGCCCACCTTCAGACCCAGGAAGCGGTGCACCTTGCCCATCCACTCGCTGTCGC
>CABQCB010000250.1 GCA_902462475.1 uncultured Oscillibacter sp.
TGTGCAGGGCGTAGAGGTCCGCCGCCCGCCACAGCGGTGCGCTGCCGAAGCACGCCCGCAGGTAGCCGCCGCAGACGCTCAGGTCCTCCATGGCGAAGATGCCCCAGCCCACAAACACCACCAGGATCGTATAGGTGTGCTTGATCCAGCCGGGGGTCCGGGCCAGGACCGACCGGAACACATACTTTTCCAGCACCAGCCACACCGCAAAGTAGAGGCCCCACAAAATGAAGTTCCAACTGGCCCCGTGCCAAAAGCCGGTGCAAAACCACACGATGAAGATGTTACGCAGCGTTTTCGCAGTGCCGCCCCGGTTGCCACCCAGGGGGATATACAGGTACTCCCGGAACCAAGTAGTCAGCGACATGTGCCACCGGCGCCAGAACTCCGTCACCGACGCGGCCAGATACGGATAGTCAAAGTTCTCATTGAAACGGAAGCCGAAGATCCGCCCCAGACCGATGGCCATATCCGAATAGCCGGAGAAGTCAAAGTAGATCTGGAAGCCGAAGGCGAAAAGGCCCATCCAGCCTCCCAGCACCGTCAGCTCCCCCGCCCCCTGGGCGGCCAGGCAATCCTCCCACAGCGCGCCGATGGCGTTGGCCAGCAGCACCTTCTTGGCAAGACCCACGCAGAACCTGCGGGCGCCTAGGGCGAAGTTCTCCGAGGAGTGGACCCGGCGCACCAGCTCCGCCGCCACCGTCTTGTACTGCACGATGGGCCCGGCAATGAGCTGGGGGAACATGGTGACGAAGGCGCCGAAGTCCACGATGTTCCGCTGGACCGGGGCGTCCTTGCGGTAGACGTCGATGGTGTAGCTCATGGTCTGGAAGGTGTAGAAGGAAATGCCGATGGGCAGCGACACGTTCCGCAGGGGGATCGTCAGTCCCAGCAGCTGCACGCTCTCCGGGATCTGGATTCCTGTGAGTAAATACAGATTGTCCGCCAGGAAGGTGCCGTACTTGAAAAAGCCCAGCAGCAGCAGATTGAAGATCACCGACTGGGCCACGAATCGCCGGGCCTTTTTGTCATTGTCCCGGTACTTCTCCACCAGGATGCCGTGGGTATAATCGATGAGGATGGACAAAAACATGATGGTGATATAGACTGGCTCTCCCCAGCCGTAAAAGATCAGACTCACCACCAGCAGCACGGCGTTGCGCCAGCGCAGAGGCGTGATAAAATACGCCAGCAGCGTCAGCGGCAGATAGCCGAACAAAAACGGGAGACTGCTGAATACCAAGGCCGTCTCTCCTTTCTCTCCTTAGAATTGCGCACCCGGCCGGACAAACTCAGCGGGACCGCCGCGGCCATGCCGCAGCGATCCCGTCTTTGGATGCCCGCCGGGTATCTTTTACGCGAACAGCCCCTCAAAGGCATCTGCGATTTCCTCCTGATGCTCCGCGGAGGCGATCATGGCAACATAGGTCCCCTCCTGGATCACCTGTCCGCGGCCCCAGGCCTCCATGGACTCCGGGTACCACGCACCGCCCGCCGCCTGGTCGTCGATGCGCTTTTGGAGGATCTCCGCAGCTTTTTCCGCGTCCTCTTCCGTCTCAGCCTCCAAAAACACCAGTTCGTTGACCACGGAGGACATCTGAGGCGTCATGGCGATGAACTGCTTGGTGGAGATGTCCCCCAGGCCGGGGTAATAGCTCTCCAGCAGATCCCCCTCGATACTTGCCATATAGTTCTCGCCCCACTCATACTCCTCCGCAAGGCCGTTGTAAAACTCCGTCAGATCCACAGACTTAGTCTCTTCCTTGGTGCTGCCGCAGCCGGCGGTCAGCAGCAGTGCCAGCATGGCCGCCAGCACCATCATCATGCGCTTCTTCATACGATTCTCCTTGTTTTTTCATAGTTGTTCTGATGTCAAGACGGGCCAGCCCGCCGAAAAGTTCCCGCTTTTTCGGACAGTTTGGACCGCTTTTTCAAAATTTATTGTCCCGGGTCTCTCTGCCTTTATACAGGAACGCTTCGGGAAATTCAACTTCAATTTGTTACTTTTCCCCGCTTTTTTTGCCGTCCCTCCCCTCACCGGCGTCTGACGGTCCATCCGTTTTTGAAATCGAATCTTTGTTCGATTTTCGCTTGACAAGAACAGTTGTTCGATATACAATGTGAGCAGAACATAAGTTCGAACAAAGGAGGAATGGATAATGACTGGTTGGACGTTCTTTTTTATTTTGGTAGGGATCGTATTTATGACCTCCCAGCTGTTCCGGGTCATCGACGCCATCGAGCGCCCTGCCCGGCGGAACTCCCATCGGGCCCGCTGATAACGCCATGGATGTTCTGGACAAGCTGACCATCCTGACGGACGCCGCCAAGTACGATGCCGCCTGCACGTCCAGCGGCGGAGACCGAGCCGCCAAGCGGGGGTATCTGGGCAATACGTCCGCCTCTGTGGCCGGATGCTGTCATACTTTTTCTGCCGACGGGCGGTGCGTGACGCTCTTAAAGGTTCTGCTGACCAACCGCTGCGTCTACGACTGCAAATACTGCGTCAACCGCCGCAGCAACGACACGCCCCGAGCAGCCTTCACTCCGGAGGAACTGGCGGACCTGACCATTCAGTTTTACCGCCGAAACTATATCGAGGGGCTCTTCCTCTCCTCCGGCGTCTACCGCAGTCCGGACTACACCACCGAGCTGATGATCCGCACATTGCGCCTTTTGCGGGAGACCTACCGCTTCAACGGCTACATCCATGCCAAGGCCATTCCCGGCACCTCGCCGGAGCTGGTAGAACAGCTGGGGATGCTGGCGGACCGGCTCAGCGTCAATATCGAGCTGCCCTCCGAGGCGGGGCTCAAAACCTTGGCTCCGGATAAG
>CABQCB010000251.1 GCA_902462475.1 uncultured Oscillibacter sp.
CGATGACCAGCGTGCCCAGCAGCAGCTGCTGGGCCTGGGAGAGCTTGTCCTCTCCCGTGGCGATGAGCCCCAGGGCGCTGCGGACGTACTGGTAGAGCATCTGGCCCTCCCCGGTCAGGGTGACGCCCCGGGGACTGCGGGCGAACAGACGGGCCTGCAGGGCATTTTCCAGCTGCTTGACCGATTGACTTACCGCGGACTGGGAAATATAGAGATTCTTGGCGGCCACGGAGATGTTGCCGGTCTCGGCAACCTCCTTGAACACGCGATACAGCTCCAGCTTGACTGCCATGGGGGCTCCTCCTGAAATCAGTGTTGCTTATTGCACGCTCCCCATTATAAGCAAGCGCGGCAAGAAAGGCAACGGGCTGCAAAAAATTTTTAGAAGCCTTTGCGAAAAGAACTTGGATTTGCTATACTGATACCCAATTGGACCAAAAAGGAGCTGGGTTATGCGCTACGACAACATTATTTGGGATTTTGACGGAACGCTGTTCGATACTTACCCGCCCATGTGCCGGGATCTGCAGTCGGTGATGGCGGCGCTGGGCGTTCTGCTGCCCCTGGAGGATCTGCTGGCGCATTTCACCCGCTCCCGCGGGGAGGTGCTGGACTACTGCGCCGCCGAGGCCGGCATGGATGCCGAGGCGGTGGACCGGGTATACCGGGACTATGTGGCCCAGCACGGCCAGCCCAAGGCGGAGCCTTTCCCCCACGCGGAGGAGATGCTGCGTCGGTTTCAGGCAGCGGGAGGGCGGAATTTCATCTTCACCCACCGCAGCGGCTCCGTTCACCAGTATCTGGCCGGAGCGGGACTGACGGGATATTTTCAGGATGTGGTCTCTGCCATGGACCGGTTTGAACGCAAGCCCAGCCCGGCGGGGAATCTCTATCTGCTCTCCACCCACGGCCTGGACCCTGCCCGCACGCTGGCGGTAGGGGACCGGGAGCTGGATATGCTGGCGGCAAAGGCCGCGGGCATCGACGGCTGCCGCTTCACGCCGGAGGGGGAGCCGGACAAGGAAAGCTGCGCCCGCTGGCACATCCGCTCGTTTGCGGAGCTGGCGGAGATCCTGGAGCTGCCGGAAGAGGAGGCGCGCTGATGGAATATCACATTCTGGCGGTGGGTGACGTGGTGATGGAGCCGGGCCTAAGGCACCTGGAGCGGCACCTGCGCACCCTGAAAAAGCTCAAGAACATCGCCTTCACCGTAGTCAACGGCGAAAACGCCGCCGGTGTGGGACTGACGGAGGAGCAGGCCTGGCGCATCTATGACGCCGGAGCCGACGTGGTGACCCTGGGCAACCACGCCTTTGGCAAAAGCCAGATCGGCACGCTCCTGGACGAGGCACCCTGGCTGCTGCGCCCGGCCAACTACGCCGCCCGGACACCGGGGCGGGGCTGCGGCGTTTACGACCTGGGGCCGGTGCAGATCCGGGTGATGAACCTCATCGGCCGGTGCGACCTTGCCTGGGGGGCGGACAACCCCTTCACCACAGCGGACCGGCTTTTGGAAAAGGACAAGGCCACGTTTACCCTGGTGGACTTCCACGCGGAGGCCACCAGCGAAAAGCTGGCCATGGGCTATTATCTGGACGGGCGGGTGAGCGCCCTGTGGGGCACCCACACCCATGTGCCCACCGCCGACGAGCGGGTATACCCCAAGGGCACCGGCTATATCACGGACCTGGGCATGACCGGGGCGGCGGAATCCGTGCTGGGCATCCGGCCCGAGCAGTCGGTAGAGGGCTTTCTGGGCGGCCTGCCGGGCCGCTACCAGGCGCCCCAGGGACCCTGCAAGCTCCAGGGCGCCATTTTCACGCTGGACAGCACAACGGGCCTTTGCACCGCCGTGGAGCGGGTGGACGTGCGCTGAATCCCATATAGATCCAAACGAACAGGAGAGAGGCATATGTCGATTGAAAAAGTCAGAACGTATTTTCGCCCTCTGGGCATGGAAGAGCGCATCCGGGAGTTTTCCGTCTCCTCTGCCACGGTGGAGCTGGCGGCGGTGGCCGTGGGCGTGGAGGGCGCCCGCATTGCCAAGAGCCTGAGCTTCAAGGTGGACGATCAGCCTATCATCATCGTGGTGGCGGGCGACGCCAAGGTGGACAACAGCCGCTACAAGGCCCATTTCCACACCAAGGCCAAGATGCTCACCCACGAGGAGGCCCATGAGCGCATCGGACACGATGTGGGCGGCGTGTGCCCCTTCGCCCTGCCGGAGGACGTGAAGGTATACCTGGACGTCTCCCTCAAGCGGTTTGCAACGGTGTTCCCCGCCGCCGGCAGCGACAACAGCGCCATTGAGCTCACCTGCGAAGAGCTGGAGCGGTGCGCATCCAACTTCGTAGAGTGGGTGGACGTGTGCAAGGGCTGGCGGCCGGAAGAGCAGCAGGCATAAGGTATGTTCCAGTTTCTGCACGGGGCTGACTTCCATCTGGACAGCCCCTTTTCCGCCCTGCCGCCGGAGCTGGCGGCCCAGCGACGCCGGGAGAGCCGGGCCATGCTGGGCCGGCTGGCGGACTATGTGAATGCCCGTGGCATCCGCCTGGTGCTGCTGGCCGGGGACCTGCTGGACTCCGGCAGCGTCTACCGGGACACTGCCGAGCAGCTGGCCGCGGAGCTGGGACGTATGGACGCGCTGGTGTGCATCGCCCCGGGGAACCATGATTTCTATACGCCCGGCGGCTTGTGGGACACGGTGGCCTGGCCGGAGAACGTGCATATTTTCCGGGCCGGACAGATGGAGGCGGTGGAGATCCCGGCGCTGGGTGCCGTGGTGCACGGGGCGGCCTTCACCGCTCCCGAGCAGGCCGAGAGCCTGCTGGCGG
>CABQCB010000252.1 GCA_902462475.1 uncultured Oscillibacter sp.
TGGTGCTGGGCTCCATCGAGCGCTTCATCGGCGTCATCACCGAGCACTTCGCCGGCGCGTTCCCCACCTGGCTGAGCCCTGTCCAGGTTAAGCTGCTGCCCATCACCGACCGTGCGGCGGAGTACGCCGACCAGGTGGCCGCCCAGCTGGACGGCGCCGGTTACCGGGTGGAGGTGGACCACCGCAACGAGAAGATCGGCAAGAAGATCCGCGAGGCCCAGCTGGAGAAGGTCCCCTACATGCTGGTCATCGGCGACAAGGAGGCCGAGGCGGGCACCGTCTCCGTGCGGCACCGTGCCGACGGCGATCTGGGCGTCATGTCCATGGACGCGTTCACGGCCAAGCTGAAAGAGGACGTGGATACCAAGGCCATCCACTAAAATAAAGAAGCGGCGCCGGGCCCGGCAGGGTCCCGGCGCCGTTTGTAAAATAGCGCTGATAGCATCTATCAGCGCCACTGATATCAACAAGGCCGCCGTCCGCCGAAGAGGAAAAACTGTCGCCTCCTCTGAAAAATGAAGGCGGGGCGGAAGATGCCGTTGCATCCTGGCGGTCAACAGGCGTATACTGAAAAAAATCGTATGCTCCGCCACGGGCGGAGGAAGGAGGAAGCGAACTTATGAGCCGAACCTTTAAAAAGGTGCTGGTGGCCAACCGGGGCGAGATCGCCATGCGGATCTTCCGGGCCTGCCACGATCTGGGATTGCAGACGGTGGCCATCTATTCCAATGAAGACATGTACAGCCTCTTCCGTACCGCGGCGGACGAGTCCTACCTCATCGGCGAAAATGAGAGCCCCCTGGGTGCCTATCTGAACATCCCCCGCATCATCCAGCTGGCCAAAAAGCACGGGGCGGACGCCATCCATCCCGGCTACGGCTTTTTGAGCGAGAACGGCGACTTTGCCCGGGCCTGCGAGGAGGCCGGCATCCAGTTCATCGGCCCGTCCTCCAAGGTGCTGGACATGATGGGCGACAAGCTCTCCGCCAAGCAGATGGCCGTGGAGTGCGGCGTGCCCACCACCCCGGGCACCACGGAGCCTCTGGCCAGCCGCGAGGCGGCCCAGAAGCTGGCCATGGAGTTCGGCTTCCCCGTCATTTTGAAGGCGGCAGCCGGCGGCGGCGGCCGCGGCATGCGCCGCTGCGACACCGTGGAAGAGGTTGGCATCAACTTCGACCTGGTGAAGGCGGAGGCCAAGAAGGCCTTCGGCAACGACGATATCTTCATGGAGAAGTTCCTGGTGGAGCCCAAGCACATCGAAGTGCAGGTCCTGGGCGACAACTACGGCAACGTGGTGCACCTCTACGAGCGTGACTGCTCTCTCCAGCGGCGCTACCAGAAGGTGGTGGAGTTCGCGCCCGCCTTCTCCGTGGACCCGGAGGTGCGCAAGGCACTGTGCGCCGACGCCGTGAAGATCGCCAAGCACGTGGGCTATGTGAACGCCGGCACGCTGGAGTTCCTGGTGGACAAGGACGGTCATCACTACTTCATTGAGATGAACCCCCGCATCCAGGTGGAGCACACCGTCACCGAGATGATCACCGGCATCGACCTGGTGCGCTCCCAGATCCTCATCGCCGAGGGCCGGCCCCTGAATGACCCCCTCATCGGCATCACCAGCCAGGACACCATCCGTCACGACGGCTACGCCATCCAGTGCCGCGTCACCACGGAGGATCCGGCCAACAACTTCGCCCCCGATACCGGCAAGATCACCGCTTACCGCTCCGCCGGCGGCTTCGGCGTCCGTCTGGACGGCGGCAACGCCTATACCGGTGCGGTCATCTCCCCCTACTATGACTCCCTGCTGGTGAAGATCACCACCTGGGACAATACCTTTGAGGGCGTTTGCCGCAAGGCGGCCCGCGCCATCAACGAGATCCACGTCCGGGGCGTCAAGACCAACATCGCCTTCGTGACCAACATCCTGAAAAACCCGGTGTTCATCGCCGGCGGCTGCCACACCAAGTTCATTGACGAGACGCCGGAGCTCTTTGAGCTGGACGAGGGACAGGACCGGGCCACCAAGATGCTCAAGTATATCGGCAACATCGTGGTCAAGGAGCAGGGCGAGCACAAGTTCTACGACGAGCCCCGGTTCCCGCCTGTCACCGGCAACCGGCCCGACGGCCTCAAGCAGATGCTGGACGCCCAGGGCCCCAAGGCCGTGTGCGACTGGGTGCGGGACCAGAAGAAGCTGCTCATCTGCGACACCACCACCCGGGACGCCCATCAGTCCCTGCTGGCTACCCGCGTCCGCACCCGGGACATCATCAAGGGCATGAAGGGCACCAGCGAGATCCTCTCGGACGCCTTCTCCCTGGAGTGCTGGGGCGGCGCCACCTTTGACGTTGCCTACCGCTTCCTCCACGAGTCCCCCTGGGAGCGGCTGGACCTGATCCGTCAGAAGGCCCCCAACCTGCTTTTGCAGATGCTGCTGCGGGGCGCCAACGCCGTGGGCTACACCAACTATCCCGACAACGTCATCCGGGAATTCATCAAGGAGGCCGCCCGCAGCGGTATCGACGTGTTCCGGGTGTTCGACTCCCTCAACTGGATCCCCGGCATGGAAGTGGCCATGGACGAGGTACTCAACCAGAACAAGATCTGCCAGGCCACCGTCTGCTATACCGGCGATATTCTGGACCCCAAGCGGGATAAGTATCCCCTGGAGTACTATGTGAAGCTTGCCAAGGAGCTGGAGAGACGGGGCGCCCACATGCTGTGCATCAAGGACATGTCCGGCGTGCTCAAGCCCTACGCCGCCAAGAAGCTGGTGTCCACCCTCAAGCAGGAGGTGGGCCTGCCCATCCACCTCCACACCCAC
>CABQCB010000253.1 GCA_902462475.1 uncultured Oscillibacter sp.
CGTGGTCGTGGGGATGGTCATGATCGTGGGAATGGTCGTGGTCATGAGGGTGCTCATGGTCATGAGGATGCTCATGGTCATGAGGATGCTCGTGAAGGACCGCCTCCCCGGCTCCCAGGGCCACGTCGTGGCTGTGCTCAGACTGGCCGCGGACCTCCACCGCCATGTGAGTACCCGCGATGCCGCAGGTGACGGCCTGCTCGGCCGTCACGGTGACGCCGGGGATCAGACGGTTCATGGTGTCCAGGAAGCGGCGCTTTTGCGCCTCGTCCAAAAGCTCATAGAGGGCGGCGGAGAGCATGTCTCCCGCGGCGCCCATATTACACTCCAGATACAGGGTGTTCATCTTGAATTCCCTCCATTTGATTGATGCGGCTGGCCAGGAAGCCTGCGCCGAAGCCGTTGTCGATATTCACCACGCTCACGCCGCTGGCGCAGGAGTTGAGCATGGACAAAAGGGCGCTGACGCCGCCGAAGGACGCGCCGTAGCCCACAGAGGTGGGCACGGCGATGACGGGGCAGTCCACAAGGCCTCCCACCACGCTGGCAAGGGCCCCCTCCATGCCCGCCACGGCGATGACCACCCGGGCCCGCATGAGGGGCTCCAGATTGGCCAGCAGCCGGTGCAGTCCGGCCACGCCCACGTCGTAAAGGCGGGTGACGTGGTTGCCCAGGGTCTCGGCGGTGATGGCCGCCTCCTCCGCCACGCCCATGTCGCTGGTGCCGCCGGTGCACACCACGATGCTGCCCCGGCCCTCCACCGGCGCGGGGAATGCCACCGCCAGGTGGGAAAGTGGCTCGTAGCGCACCGGGAAGCGGGCGGCGAGGATGTCCGCCGTGGCCTGGGGGATGCGGGTCACCAGCACGTTTTCGCAGCCCTGGCGGTGCATGGTCTCCAGAATGCCCAGGATCTGCTGGGGTGTTTTGGACTGGCCGTAGATGACCTCCGCCGTCCCCTGGCGCACGGCACGGTGGCCGTCCACCTTGGCATAGCCCAGATCCTCAAAGGGCGAGAGCTTCAGCTGCACCAGGGCGTCCTCCGGGGAAAGGGCCCCGGACTGGACGGCCCGCAGAAGCGATAACACGTGATTTGCCATAGGTTCCTCCTTACATGGATGGGGTCCGGGGCGTCAGATCCAGCGCCGCCTCCCGGAAGAAAAGCCGCAGCCGCCACAATAGCTCGTCCCGCCGGGCCGCAGCCATGGGGAACTGCTCCGCCGTCAGCTGCACCAGGGCTCTCTGGCCCCGCACGCGCACCCGGAAATCCCGGAAGCCCATTTGAAAAAGAGCGTCCTCCGCCCGCTCCACCGCCTGGAGCGCGTCGGCGGTCAGCGCCGTGCCCGTGGGGACGCGGGTGGCAAGGCAGGCGTAGGCGGGCTTATCCCAGGTGGGCAGCCCCGCCAGGCGGCTCATGCGGCGCACATCCTGCTTGGTGAGCCCGCACTCCCGCAGGGGAGAGCGGACTAAGAGCTCCTGCAAAGCCCGCATGCCGGGGCGGTCGGCGCCGTCGTCGGAGGCGTTGGTGCCGTCGATGAGCAGCGTGTAGCCGTCGGATGCGGCCTTGTCGCGCAGGGCGGAAAAGAGCATGCGCTTGCAGTGGTAGCACCGGTCGGGACCGTTGGCGGCCACGGCCTCGTTTTCCAGGGGATTGAGCTCCACCACCGTCAGCGGAAGGCCGCACTGCCGGGCCACTGCCCGGGCGTCGGCAAGCTCAAAGGCGGGCTGAAAGGGAGTGCGGACGAAATAGGCCCGCCAGTCCCGGCCCCGCACGCCGGCCGCCCAGGCCAGCAGCGCCGAGTCCACCCCGCCGGAAAGCGCCAGGGCGCCGTTGGGATGGGCGTCGAAAAAAGCGGAAAGCTGCAAAGGGATCCCTCCTTAAAAATAAAAAAAGACATGCCCGGAGGGGAATGTCTTCTGACATTGAGCGGCTGCATGTCCGCCATGGATATGATAGAGCGCGGTAAAAAAGAGCGCTTGCAGCGCCCGGCGGCCCTTCAGGGCCACATTTTTTTACATTATACCAAACACCCGCCCTACCGTCAAGAAAAAGGAAACGCCGTTGACAAGGGCGGCACCGGCGGGGTATGCTGGAGAAAAACTATGGAATTATAAGAGGTGTACGCATGAACCGTACGGATATTTTGGTGGCGGTCATCGACGGACAGGGCGGCGGCATGGGCCGGGCACTGGTGGAGGCTGTGAAAAAAAGCGCGCCGGACGTGCATGTGCGGGCTCTGGGCACCAACGCCCTGGCCACGGCCGCTATGCTCAAGGCCGGGGCCGACGACGGCGCCACCGGGGAAAACGCCGTCATCTGCAACGTCAAGCGGGCCCATGTGGTGCTGGGGCCGGTGGGGGCGCTGGCGGCGGACGGCCTTTTGGGAGAGGTGACGGCCCCCATGGCCGCGGCCATCGGCGCGTGCAGCGCGGTGAAGATCCTGCTGCCCTCCAATCGCTGCGGCATCCGCCTGGCGGTGGGGCCGGCCCAGAGCCTGCCCTTTTACATCGGCGAGGCCATGGGGCTGCTGGGCGAGGAGCTGGAGCGGCTTTGCGGCGCATGAGAGACGAAAGGAGAGAGAGCATGGTTTCTGGCATGGAGACGCGGGACAGCTTCCGCTCCCAGTGGGGCTTCCGGCTGGCGTGCATCGGCTCGGCGGTGGGGATGGGCAACATCTGGCTGTTTCCGTCCCGCATGGCCCAATTCGGCGGTGCCACGTTCCTGATCCCCTATGTGATCTTCGTGGTGCTCATTGCCTCCACCGGCGTGGTGGGGGAGATGGCCTTCGGACGGGCCACCGGCGGCGGGCCCATCGTGGCCTTCGGTG
>CABQCB010000254.1 GCA_902462475.1 uncultured Oscillibacter sp.
GACCACCAGCTTCACAGTGGTGGAGCCGGAGTCGATGCCGATGTGCACGGGGGCGGCGTAGTCCGCCGTGAAGGGCACCCGGGGCACCGCCGCCTTGGCGTGCCGGGCCCGGAAGGCCGCGTACTCCTCCTTGCTCTCAAAAAGAGGCGGCTGGGAGCGGTAAGTCTCGGAAGCGCCCCGGGTCTTGAGCTCCTCGGCCACGGCCTCCAAAGAGAAGGTCTGGTCCGCGTAAAAGGCCGCGCCCAGGGCAACAAACAGCAAACTGTTGTCCGGGCAGGTACCCTGGACGCCCAGGGTCTTGTCAAAGCTGCGGCGCAGGCAGCGGGAGAAGGTCAGCGGTCCGCCCAGATACAGCACATTGCCGGTGATGGGACGGCCCTGGGCCAATCCCGCGATGGTCTGGTTCACCACCGCCTGATAGATGCTGGCGGCAATATCCTCCGCCCGGGCACCCTGGTTGATGAGGGGCTGCACGTCGCTCTTGGCGAACACGCCGCAGCGGGAGGCGATGGTATAGGTCTTTTCCGCCTGAGCGGCTGCCGCGTCCATCTCGTCGGCAGTCATTTTCAAAAGGGTGGCCATCTGGTCGATGAAGGCGCCGGTGCCGCCGGCACAGGAGCCGTTCATACGCACTTCCGTGCCGCCGGTCAAAAACAAGATCTTGGCGTCCTCGCCGCCCAGCTCGATGATCACATCCGTACCGGGAGCCAGACGGCCCGCCGCCACCCGGGTGGCGAACACTTCCTGCACAACCCG
Organism: uncultured Oscillibacter sp.; assembly: GCA_902462475.1. The sequence continues at coordinate 757 of CABQCB010000254.1, forward strand.
GCGCAAAAGCTCCTCCGACTTCTCCAGGATATGGCTGAAATGCCGCTCATATGTACTGTACACGATGCGGTCCGCATCGTCCAAAACCACACACTTGATGGTGGTGGAGCCTACATCAAGGCCGACTTTCAATCTGTTTTCCTCCTTTGGAAACCGCTTACACAGCCCCTATGGGCGGTAAGCCGCAAGATACCACATTAGTTGTGTATTGTACTCTTTTTCCCCGGAATGTGCAATTGACAAATTGCGGCAAGTGTGTAAAAAAATCGTTAAGAAATCGTTTATCTTTTTTCTTCCCCTTTTTTCTCTGCTGTGATATACTGATTTGTATCTATTTCACCCAAGGAACGGGAGGTTCATCCATGGATCAGGTCCTGCTGCACTGCTGCTGTGCCCCCTGCTCGCTCAGCTGCATCGAGCCATTGCGCGCCGAGGGCATCGAGCCGGTGGCGTTCTGGTATAACCCCAATATCCACCCCTGGAAAGAATACGAGGCCCGGCGGGACTGCCTGCTTGCATATGCCCCCACCATCGGCATGGAGGTGCAGGTCCAGGAGGATTACGGCCTGCGGGAATTTGTGGAGCACGTAGCCTCTGACATCGACCATCGCTGCGCCTACTGCTACGGCCACCGGCTGGAGGAGACCGCCCGCTATGCCGCCCAGCACGGCTTTGCCGCTTTCACCTCCACCCTGCTTGCCAGCACCTATCAAAATCATGAGGCCATCGCCGCGGCCGCCCAGGCCGCCGCGGAGCGCTACGGCGTCACGTTCCTCTACCGGGATTTCCGTCCCAATTTCCGGGCCGGAAATCAGCGTGCCCGGGAACTGGGCTTCTACATGCAGAAGTATTGCGGCTGCGTCTTTTCCGAGCAGGACCGCTATCAAAAGAAGATCGACCGGGACAAGGCCCGCTTTGGGGCCCAGCCGTAAGGATTTGCAAAAAAAAGACCCGCAGGAGTTTCCTGCGGGTCTTTTTCTCAGTTTTTCAGGCTGTGCATGGGAGCCGGGATGCGGCCGCCGCGGGCGATGAAGTCCGCGCTGGACTCCGGGTGCACCGGCATGACCGGGGCACTGCCGAACAGGCCGCCGATCTCCACCGTGTCGCCCACGGTCTTGCCGGGGGCGGGGATCAGCCGCACGGCGGTGGTCTTGCAGTTGACCATGCCGATGGCCGCCTCGTCGGCAATGATGGCGGCGATGGTCTCGGCGGGGGTGTCGCCGGGCACGGCGATCATATCAAGGCCCACGGAGCAAACGCAGGTCATGGCCTCCAGCTTGTCCAGACACAGCACGCCGCTCTTGGCGGCGGCGATCATGCCCTCGTCCTCACTGACGGGGATGAACGCACCGGACAGACCGCCCACGGAGGAGGACGCCATGACGCCGCCCTTTTTCACCGCATCGTTCAAAAGGGCCAGGGCCGCGGTGGTGCCGTGGGTGCCGCACACCTCCAGGCCCATCTCCTCCAGAATGCGGGCCACGCTGTCGCCTACGGCGGGGGTGGGGGCCAGGCTCAGATCCACGATGCCAAAAGGCGTATCCAGCCGGTTACTGGCCTCCCGGGCCACCAGCTGACCCATGCGGGTGATGCGGAAGGCGGTCTTTTTCACCGTCTCGGCCACCACATCGAAAGGCTGACCCTTGACGGCCTGCAGCGCGTGGTACACCACGCCGGGGCCGGAGACGCCCACGTTGATGACCTTCTCCGCCTCGCCCACGCCGTGGAACGCGCCGGCCATGAAGGGGTTGTCCTCCACGGCGTTGCAGAAGATCACCAGCTTGGAACAGCCCAGTCCGTCCTCAGCGGCGGTGGCCTGGGCCACCTCCTTGACCACACGGCCCATAAGGGCCACTGCGTCCATGTTGATGCCCGCCTTGGTGGAGCCCACGTTCACAGAGGAGCAGACAAAGCGGGTCTGTGCCAGAGCCTGGGGGATGGAGCGGATCAGCTTTTCGTCCGCCAGCGTCATGCCCTTTTGCACCAGGGCGGAGTAGCCGCCGATGAAGTTGACGCCGCAGCGCTCCGCCGCACGATCCAGTGCCAG
>CABQCB010000255.1 GCA_902462475.1 uncultured Oscillibacter sp.
AAAAAAGCATCGCAGGCCCCGAAAGGGACCCGCGATGCTTTTTCTTACGCCCGGCTGATGCCCTGTATCACACAATGACGCCGCGCTTAATGACAGTATCGGCCAGGTTGCTGCCCACGCGGTAGCAGATGTAGTCCAGGTCGGGGGCGTCCCAGATCACCAGGTCGCCCTGCTTGCCCACTTCCACGGAGCCCACCTTGTCCGCCATGTCAATGGCGGCGGCGCCGTTCAGCGTCACCGCGGTGAGAACCTCCTCCGGCGTCAGCTTATACTTCAGGCAGCCCAGGTTGATCACAAACTGCAGGTTCAGGCACGGGCAGGAGCCGGGGTTGAAGTCCGTCGCCATGGCCACGGGCACCCCGGCCTTCACCATGTCCCGGGCCGGCGCAAAGGTGGAGCCCAGGTTGAAGCTCGTTGCAGGCAGCAGGCACGCGATCACGCCGCCCTTCGCCATGCTCTCAATCCCCTCCGGCGGGCACACAATCAGGTGCTCTGCCGAGATGGCCCCCAGCTCCCCGGCCAGCTGGGACCCGCCGATGGCCTCGATCTCGTCGGCGTGGATCTTTGGACGCAGCCCGTACTTCAGGCCCGCCTCCAGAACCTGGCGGGACTCCTCCACGCTGAAGGTGTCCGCCTCGCAGAACACGTCACAGAACTGCGCGATGCCCTGCTCCTTCACCGCCGGCATCATCTCCTCGCACACCAGGCGGATGTACTCCGCACGGTTCGCCTTGTACTCCGCGGGCACCAGGTGCGCGCCCATAAAGGTCGCCACAATGTCCATGGGGTGGCGCTCGTTCAGATCCCGGATGACCCGAAGCTCCTTCAGCTCGTGGTCCGTGGCCAGACCGTAGCCGCTCTTCGCCTCACAGGTGGTCACGCCAAAGCCCATCATCTCGTCCAGCGCCTTGGCCGCCTTCTCTGCCAGCTCCTCCTCCGTCGCCTGCCGTGTGGCGTTGGTGGTGGACTGGATGCCGCCGCCCGCGTTCTGGATCTCCAGATACGTCTTCCCGTGCAGCTTCATCCCCAGCTCATTCTGGCGCCATCCGCCGAAAATCAGATGGGTGTGCGCATCCACCAGGCCCGGCGTCACCAGACGGCCCTTCGCATCCACTACCTCGGCCCCCGCGGCCTCGGGCGCCGCGCCGGTGCCCACCTGGCTGATCAGGCCGTCCTCAATCAGAACCCACGCGTCCTTCAGAATCTGGATCTCGCCCTGCTCCGCGCCGCTGCGCGCGCGCTTTCCCTGCGGCGTCGCCAGCATCCCGATATTCTTTACCAGCAGCTTCTTCATGCTTCTTCACCCTTTCTTCTGAAAAGGGGGGCGTGGTTGAACACGCCCCCCTCTTTTCCTTGCGGTTTCCCTTATTTGCCTTAGCCCTTCATGCCCTTGACGGCCTCTTCCACGATGGAGTCGTCCGCCACGTAAGGCAGGGTGATGTGATCCTGGCCCTTGTACATCTCGTTGTACTCGGCAGCAGTGCTCAGAGCGTTCTCGTTCCGGGCCCAGGCGCGGCGGGACACACCCACCATAACGTCCCAAGGCATGGACATCTTCAGAATCTGATCCACGCGCTCGGAGCCGTCCAGCACCATGCCGAAGCCGCCGTTGATGGACTTGCTGACGCCCACGCCGCCGCCATTGTGCAGCGCGATCAGGCTCATGCCGCGGGCGGCGTTGCCGGCGTAGCACTGGGTCGCCATGTCGGCCATGATGTTGGAGCCGTCCTTGATGTTGGAGGTCTCACGGAAGGGGGAGTCGGTTCCGCCGGTATCGTGGTGGTCGCGGCCCAGCATGACAGGACCGATCTCGCCGTTGCGGACCATCTCGTTGAACTTCAGAGCCAGGTTCATGCGGCCCATAGCGTCGGAGTACAGGATCCGGCACTGGGTGCCCACGACCATCTTGTTCTTGCCGGCGTCACGGACCCAGACGTAGTTGTCGTGGTCCTGATAGCGGCGGGTGTGCGCCTTGATGTACTCGGCGGCAGCCGCGTCGGTCTTGGCCAGGTCCTCGGGCTTCCGGGACAGGCAGCACCAACGGAAGGGACCGTAGCCGAAGTCGAACAGGGTGGGACCGAGGATGTCTTCCACATAGGAGGGGAATACGAAGCCGTCCAGGTCGTTTTCACCGTTCTTGCAGATCTTCTCAGCGGGCACGCCGGCGTCGTAAACGGACTTCAGGAAGGCGTTGCCGTAGTCGAAGAAGTAGGTGCCCTTCTCATGGAACTTGCAGATCATCTCATAGTGATGCTTCAAAGTCTTGTCAACCAGCTTGGCGAAGCCCTCGGGATCCTTATCCAGCATCTCGGTGCGCTGCTCGAAGGTCAGGCCCTGGGGGCAGTAGCCGCCGTCGTGAGCCATGTGGCAGGAGGTCTGATCGCTCATCAGATCCACATGGACGCCCTTCTCATACAGGTACTCCAGCAGATCCACCACGTTGCCGTGGTAGGCAACCGCGCAGGCGGTCTTGCTGTTCAGGTGCTCCTGGGCGATGGACAGAGCCTCATCCAGGCTGTCGGTGCGATGGGTGACCCAGCCCTGGGTGTAGCGGGTGGTGATGCGGGAATCGTCCACCTCGGCGATGATGGAGGCGGCACCGGCGATCTCAGCGGCCTTGCCCTGGGCGCCGCTCATGCCGCCCAGACCGGCGGAGATGAACAGGCGGCCGGCCAGGTTGCCGTCCTCGGGAACGCCCAGCTTCAGGCGGCCAGCGCCCAGCAGGGTGTTGAAGGTGCCGTGCACGATGCCCTGCGGACCGATGTACATCCAGCCGCCGGCGGTCATCTGGCCGTAG
>CABQCB010000256.1 GCA_902462475.1 uncultured Oscillibacter sp.
GCCTCCCGCTGGTAGACGGCGTTTTCCAGGCCGATCCAGAGGAGCTGCTCGTAAAGAGATTCCCGGGCGCTGCCGTGGATGGCGCGGAACAGAGCCTCCAGCGTGTCGGCGCCGTAGGCCTTCCGGGCGGCGCCGATGATGCTGTTCCAGTAGAGGTCGGCCCGCCCCGCAGCGTCATAGGCCTTGAAGTCCGGCTCGTACCCGTATTCTCCGGCGGCGTTCCAGATGAGGTTGCGCGCCCGGCGCTTCTCACTTTCCTGGATCTCCATCAGGCAAACACATCCTCGGTCGTCAGGGTTTCAGGCAGCCGGGTGCGGATCACGTCCGTGACTAGCTGCTTTTCAAAGTCATCGAAGGACTTGTTCACAAGGCCCAGCTCCAGGGCGCGGTTGCCCTCCAGGCCCGTCTGCATGAGCCGCACGGAGGCCACCAGGCCACGCAGGTCCAACGGCTTGGTGGAAAGCTCGCCGCCGTCGCACTTTTTCTGGATGTCCTGGAAGAGACCGGCCAGCTGGGATGCATACTCCTGCCGGAGGGAGGGGAACTCCCGCCGCAGCAGCTTGATGAGGCCCTCTTCTGTGATGGCGGGCATATCCAGCACCACAAAGCGGGAGCAGAGGGCTTCGTTGAGCTCCCGGGTGCCGGCATAGCCATAGTTCATGGTGGCGATGAAGCGGGTGGCGTCATGGAGCTGGATGCGCTCGTAGCCGGGCATATCGATGGAGCGGCGGAAGTCCAGCGTGGCGTGCAGCACGGCCAGCGACTCGTTTTTGGCCATGTTGATCTCGTCCAGGATCCCGAAACCGCCCTCCTCCGCGCAGCGGTAGATGGGCCCCTTGCGCAGCGACACGGCGCCGTTTGCAAAGGTGTCGGTGCCCAGAAGCGTGGCGGCGTCGGTATTGATGTAGAAGGACACATCCCAGCTGGGACGGCCGAAGGCGGCAGCCAGGTTCTCCGCCAGCACGTTTTTGCCCGTGGCCTTGGGGCCTACCAGCAGCAGGTTCTCTCCGCACAAAAGGGCGGTGGCCGCCTCCTCCCACACATCTTTTCCATAGTAGAGATAACGGGGGACGGGCACACGCTGCCGCAGGGACTCCTCCGCCGGCCACTGGGCACGGAAGCGGCGGATCTCCTCAATGATCCGTTCGCTGATGCCCTCCTGCCGTAAAAATTGCAGCATATCCAAGGTATCTTCCTCCATTCGCCGCGCTTTCAGCCCGGCGCACACAAAGTTCCAATAGGGATCAGGCTTCCATGACCCGGCCGTCGACAGTCAAAAACAGCTGGGCGGGCGGGGTCAGGAAGGCAAACTGCATGGGGGTCATGACGGCGGCGTAGCAGCCGGCGTTGTCCAGGGCCAGGCCGTCGCCGATGTCCATGCGCTGCAGCGTCACGTCCCGGGCGATGATGTCCGCAGAGGTGCACAGGTTGCCTGCCAGGGTGACGGTCTCCGTCTCCGTGTGGTCGGACAGGGGGATCAGGGCAGAGGCCTGAACGTGAGTGAAGATGGGCTCGTAGGGATAGGGATGGTCGGAAAGGGAGCGGACCATCTCGCCCACGGCGGGACGGGCGAAGCCGTTGAGGGTGCCATAGAGCAGTACGAACGTCTTGCCGTGGGAGACCTTCTTGTCCAGCACCCGGGTGACGTAGGTGCCGCTCTTGCCTACGATGTAGCGGCCGCTTTCGATGAGGATCTTCAGCTGGGGCCACTTCTCGGCGCAGACCCGGCGCATTTCCTGGAACCGCTTTCCAAGGCCCACCACATCCAAGGGTTCCTCGCCCGGGGCGAAGGGGATGCCCAGGCCCGAGCCGAAGTTGGCAAAGCGCAGCGTGACGCCCAGGCGCTGCTGCACCCGCTCGATCAGGGCGAACATGTTCTCATAGTAGTGGGCCAGTACGTCGGCGGAGAGCTCCTGGCTCTTGGCGTGGACGTGGATGCCCACGATGTCAAGGCCGGTGAGATCCGCGCTCCAGAGGGCCTCCTCGTCGATGCCGAACTTGCCGGCCACGCCCTCGTCGGCGGCGAAGGTGAAGTCCGGGTTGATGCGCACGCCGATGGCGGGCGTCTCGCCCTTTTCCGCGGCGATGCGGCGGATCATTTCCAGCTCATGCAGGCTGTCGGCGATGAGCACGCAGCGGCCCCAGGCGGCACGCAGGTCCGCCTCCGTGCGGGCGGGAGCGGAGAAGTAGATGAGGTCGGGCGCCACGCCCCGCTTCCAGGCGGCGTCCACCTCACCCAGGCTGGCGGCGTCGGCGCCGATACCCTGGGAGAACACGGTGTCCAGCACCCGGCCGGCGGGGTTGCATTTCATGGAGTAGAGGAACTGAGCGCCGGGGAAGTTGTCCTTCAAACGGTGGATAGAGTCTAAAATACAGGATTCTTCATAGAGGTAAAAGCTGTTGTGATAGCGCAGCTGCTGCAGCAGGACCTGACGATCAGCCATGAGAGAACCTCCTAATCAAATGTGATATCCATATCATACCATATTTCCCGGGAAAGACAAGCGCCCCCGGCGGATTGAGCCGGGGGCGCGGAAAAAAGCATGGGTCACAGGGCTTTTTGAAGATTGTCCTGGAGACGGCGGCAAAGGAGCTGATACTGCTGGACCTCTTCCGGCGTGAAGCCGGAAAGGGCGGTTTGCCGGTAGTCGGCCAGGGCGGCGTCCAGATCGGAGAGCACCGCTGCCGCCTGGGGCGGGAACGTCACCCGCACCCGCTTGCCCTCGTCCCGGTCCGGGGTGCGCACCTCCTCCAGCTTCAAAAGATCCTTGGAGGCCAGACGCTGGCAAAGAA
>CABQCB010000257.1 GCA_902462475.1 uncultured Oscillibacter sp.
GCCCGGACCTGGCGGAGCGGCCCCAGATCGTGGCCGCCAACAAGGTGGACATCCTGGAGGACACCTCCAATCTGGAGCGGCTTCGCTCCCATGTGGAGTCTCTGGGCTACACCCTCTATGAGATCTCCGCCGCGGCCCACCAGGGCACTCGGGAGCTGGTGAAGAAGGTGGCGGAGATGCTCTCCGTCCTGCCGCCGGTGACCGTCTACGAGCCGGAGTACGTTCCCAAGCCCCCTGTGATCGACACCTCCGCTCCCCTGGACATCCAGCGGGCCGACGACGGCACCTGGCTGGTGGAAGGTCCCTGGCTCCAGCGTCTCATGGGCAACGTCAACTTCAGCGATTACGAAAGCCGCATGTGGTTCGACAAGGCCCTGCGGGAGTCCGGTCTTTTCCAGCGTCTGGAAGAGATGGGCATTCAGGACGGCGACACCGTGTCCATGTACGACTTTGAATTTGAATATCAGCGCTGAAAAAAGCGGCCGGTTTCCCGGCCGCTTTTTCTTTTTCAGATCTCCACTCTGGGCACCGGCTTGAGTACGCCCGTATGGGGCCCCGATGCAAACCAGGCGGCGATCTCCTCCAGCGCCTCGGGCCGCACACAGCTGCCCCCGTGGGTGAACAGCGCCGCCATCTCCCGCTCCTCCGGCGTGGCGGCATCCCCCTTTTCGGCGATCTTCCGGGTGACGGACGCGCCCATCTTCTTCATGAGCAGGCGGCTGAAAAAGCCCAGCTTTTCCGGGGCGTACCCTCCTTGCAGATAGAAGATGCGGGCGCCGCCGTCACTGGTGCCGCCGTTGATCTTCGCCTCCGTCCAAAGGTCGCCGTTGCCGCTGGGAGACACGCCCACGATGGCCGCGCCTCGGATGGTATAGCGGTCCATGGCCCGCTCCAGCCCCTTGACAGAGCCCGCCATCAGCCAGCCCATGTAAAAGACCTCGCTGTCCCGGGGCAGCTTCCCTGCCGCCTCCTTGAGCTCATAGGCCGGTACGCCGGTCCTCTCCGAGAGCAGCTGGGCATACTGGCGGGTAAATCCCGTCTGGGAGGTATAAACAATGGCTTTCATTGGTGTTTCTCCTTCTTTTTCGCATTGCGCTTCTTTTCCCCCTCCTGCTGCCAGTCCTCCAGCGCCGCCTGGGCGTTGGTGCGCAGCAGCAGTCCGATGGCGTAAAACAGCGCGTCCCGGGTGTCCTTATCCATGTCCTTCATGGCCCGGATCATGGCCCCCGCCGACTTGAACCGGTCTTCCTTCAGGTCCGTCAGCGTCTGGGCGCCGGAGGCGGTGAGCACAGCGAACAATCCGTCCACGAACCGCTCCCGCTGCTCCACAGGCATCTGGCGCACCCAGCTGTGCAGAGCCTTGTCGTGAAGGCGGCTGAGCCGGTCCACACTGCTCAGGCGCACGAAGTGATCGCCCAGCACCTCCCAGGAAAAGCCGTCGTGCTGCATAAGCCCCCGCTGGCTGCTCTCCACCACCTCATAGTCCTCCTCGTGCTCCAGCAGCATCCCCACCACGGAGGACACGGGCACGATGGACACGATCCGGTCCGCCACCCGCCGGTGGGCAGGCAGGTCCGCCAGATCATGGTGGAAGCCGGGGCCGTCGTTGGACCAGACCCGCTCGATGCGCCGCTGGACAGCGGCCGTGCAGAAAACGGCGGCGTACACCGCCAGGTTGCCGCCCTTGGAGTGTCCCCCCAGGCGCAGCTTTCGCCGCGGCAGCTGCTTTGCCGCCTGCCGGGCATACTGCACCGCCATGGCCTGAGCCGGGACCTGGGGCATGCAGGCCATGTGCAGGTCCTCTTTCCAGCCGGCCAGGGTATCATCCGTCCCCCGGAAGGCCAGGTACAGCCGCCCGTCCCCCGTGTCCACCGTCAAGGCCGCAAACTGCTCCGCCTGCTCGTTATCCAGCCAGTCGGCAAAGCAGTGCAGCTCCATGTCCCGGAACCGGGCACACGCGGCCATTTTCCGCAGCATCAGAGGGATGTCCGACGGCACCAGCACGCCCATGTCGATGCTCTCCGCCTGGCCGTGGCGCCGGAAAAACGCCTCCGCCGCCCGGTGCAGCGGCACGCCGCCCTTCTCTCCCGGCGGGGGCACGATGCCGCCGAAATCCAAAAAGGAAAGCTCCGACAAGATCAGATTGTCCACCTCGTTGAACGGGGCCTGCGCCAGCGTCAGGTCTCCCCGCCAGTCCAGATAATCCAGAAGATTTGCCATATACGCCTCCTTGTCTGATGGCTCTATTATATGCTACAAGCCCGCCCTGCACAAGAGGTCTATCCGCCCCGCCGCCGTCATAGAGTGTGCTATCTGATTCTATACGACTGAAGAGGTGGACAATGATGACAAGCGAATGCTGCAATGACATTGTGCTGGAGGGGCAGGTCCAAACGGCGCCCGAGCCCTCCCACGAAAACCACGGCGTGCGTTTTTTCCGCTTTTTTCTGGAGGTGCCCCGTCTGTCCGGCCACGCGGACACACTGCCGGTGCTGATCCCGGAGTCCATGGTACAACAGGTGTGTCAGGGGGAAACGGTGCGGGTGCGGGGCCAGCTGCGCTCGTTCAACAACCGCAGCGGCGTGGGCAGCCGCCTGGTGCTGACCGTCTACGGTCAGGAGGTTCTCCCTCCCTGCGGCGAGGCCGCCAACCGCATATCGCTCACCGGTAGCCTTTGCAAGACCCCCATCTACCGGCGCACGCCCCTGGGCCGCACCATCTGCGATCTTATGCTGGCCGTGCCCCGCCGGTATGGCCGCACGGACTACCTGCCGGTCATCGCCTGGGGAC
>CABQCB010000258.1 GCA_902462475.1 uncultured Oscillibacter sp.
GGGTGGTGGTGGGCGGCGTGGGCATCATTGCCCTGACCTACCTTTGCGGTACCACGGATTATAACGGCGCGGGAATGAACATCATCACCGCGGCGGTGGAGGAGGGGAGCGCCCGGCCGGCCGCCTTCCTTTTGAAGATCCTCTTTACGGCCGTGACGCTCTCCGCTGGATTCAAAGGCGGCGAGGTGGTCCCCTCGTTTTTCGTGGGTGCTACCTTCGGCTGCGTGGCCGGGCCGCTTTTGGGCATCCCGGCCTCCTTCGGCGCGGCCCTGGGACTGGTGGCCGTGTTCTGCGGCGCCGTCAACTGCCCGGTAGCTTCCATCTTCCTTTCGGTGGAGCTGTTCGGGGACGGCGGGCTTTTATACTTTGCCCTCATCTGCGGCATCAGCTATATGCTCTCGGGCTACAACGGCCTCTACTCCAGCCAGACCATCCTCTATTCCAAGCTCAAGGCACAGTACATCAATGTCCATACCAATGCCCACCACGCGGGCAATCCCCACGCCGAGCCGCCGGTGCGGGGCAGTTTGAAAGAGGAATAAAAAAAGCCCCCGGATGGGGGCTTTTTATTTTGCTGTTTGGGCTGCCTTTGGCTCTGCAAGCAGCTGCGCCATGGCCAGGGCGCAGGGGATCAGAGCCAGCAGCACGCTGCGGATGCCCAGCGCCTTCCAGCAGAGGAAGCAAACGCCCACACCGCAGTGGAAGCTCAAAAGCGTCTTGCCGAAAAAGTCTGCCTTGGGGCGCTGGTCGTTTCCGGCGGCCGTATGGGCCAGCGCCATGGTGAACTGACGGAAGTTGTTGGTGGAAAAAATACTGGAGCTGACAAAGCTGTCGGCGCCGGGGAAGCTGTTCCACTGAAAGGCCATGGCGAAAAACAGCGGGTAGAGCCCCAGTACCGGAGAGATCCCGGCGGGAAGCAGCGCGGCCAGCACGGCGGCCGCCATGTCGATGCCCACGCTCAGCCGCCGCAGGTCCTGCATGCGGCCCCGGGGCAGCCAGACGGTCAGGGCGATGCCTGCCATGTACAGCACGGCGCCGCCCAGGCGCAAGAGCGCATCGGTCCAGCTGCCGCCCAGCAGATCGGTGGTCAGATAGATGAGGTTGGCCGTCTGGGCGGAGCCGAACAGCCCGGTGAAACGCAAAATGGTGTAGACACCGAAAAATCCGCCGATAAAGGCCATGGTAAAATGGATGCGCCGCTGTGCCTGCACCATATGCATTCCTCCTTGTCGTTTTTTTCAAAGACCCAGCAGCTCCCGGGCCACGGTCACGTTGCGCTGCTCCGTCTCCTGCAGACGGGCCACGGCCTCCTCCCGGGACTGGGGCGTGCCGGACTGGCAGACCGCCCGGTCGATCATGGCACAAAGATTCTGGGCCGTAACGGAGCCAAGGTCCACGAACAGCTCCTGCCCCATGTACTTGAGGAAGGAGGAAACCTTGGGATCGTACACCACGCCCACCAGAGGCACGCCCTGGCTGGCGGCGAAGATCAGCGCGTGGAGCCGCATGGAAACCACTGCCTCCATACGGGCCAGGGCGCCGATGATGGTGCCGGCGCCGCCGGCGTCATCCAGGAAATAGTGGGGGATATCCAGCTTTCCCGCCGCCTGGCGGTGGGCCACCGGGTCCAGGTGCTTTTCCACCGCCGTGAATACGGGGGTGAGGCCATAGGTCTCGTAGGCATAGCGGGCGGCCTGGGCAAACACGTCGGCCTTTTCGTCAAAGCCCTTCCACTGGCGCAGGGCAAAGCACAGATATTTTCCGTGGGGCGGGATGCCGGCGCGCAGCAGCACGCTGTCCACCTCCGCGTCGCAGGCGGGGCGCAGCGTCAGGGCCGGGTCGGCCGTCAGCAGGATGCGGGGAACGGTGACGCCCATGCGTAAAAGCTCCTCCCGGGAGTCCGGCTCCCGCAGGGTGATGACGTCCACGTAGGCGTTGAGCACCTTGGCGGCCAGACGGCGGTGGCTGTCCCGGGTGACGGGACCGATGCCGCAGCCATACATCTGCACCTTGCAGCCGGCGCGCTTGGCGGCGCGGATGTTATAGAGATAGAACCACAAAGAGCGGCGGGAGGTGACGTCCTGGATGAGGCTGCCGCCGCCGTTGATGTAGAGCCTGGCGTGGCGCATGGCCTTGTGCCAGGCCAGGAAGCTGGAGCGGTGCACCGCCTGGACCCGGTAGGTCAGGCGGGTGGACTTGGGGTCCTTGCTCAAAACGGTCATGGGCATGTCCGGATCGATGGAGCGCATCTCCTGCAAGATGGCCTCCAAAATGGCATCGTCACCGGCGTTGCCCCGGCCGTAGGCGCCGCAGATGACCACGCCGTCCCGGTCCCGGGCCGGGCGGTGGTAGCGCCGCAGGATCTCGTGGTAAATATGCAGCTGGGTGTCCACCGTGTTTTGGATGGAGAAGTGGGTGGAGGCCTTTTCGTAGAGCTTTTCTCCCATGTCATGGCGCAGGGCGTCGTCATTGCCCAGCGCGGCCAGGTATGTGCCCAGGGCCTCCCAGTCGCCGGGGGTGAACAAAAAGCCGTTGACATCGGGATCGATCAGATGGGGGATGCCGCCCACGGCGGTGGCCACCGTTGCCAGGTGGAACCGGGCACCCTCCGTCAGGGCGTAGGGGAAGGTCTCGGACAGGCTGGTGAGGGCGTTGATGTCCAGCGCCGAGTAGAACTGATCCATGCCGCCGCTGATCCAGCCGGCAAAGGTCACCTGCTTTTCCACACCCAGTTCCCGGGCCAGGGCGCCCAGCTTTTCCCGCTCCTCTCCGTCTCCGGCAA
>CABQCB010000259.1 GCA_902462475.1 uncultured Oscillibacter sp.
GGCGGTGAGCACCACGGCGCCGGCGGCGATACGGGCATTATCCCCCACGGTGAAGGGGCCCAGCACCTTGGCACCGGAACCCACCAGCACGCCGTTGCCCAGAGTGGGATGGCGCTTGCCCTGGTCCTTGCCGGTGCCGCCCAGGGTCACGCCCTGGTAGAGGAGGCAGTCGTCGCCCACCTCGGCGGTCTCGCCGATGACGATGCCCATGCCGTGGTCGATGACCAAACGGCGGCCGATGGTGGCGCCGGGGTGGATCTCGATGCCGGTCCAGAAGCGGCTCCACTGGGAGACGGTCCGTGCCAGGAAGAATGCGCGATGCCGGTAGAGCCAGTGGGCCAGGCGGTGGTAGAGGACGGCGTGGACGCCGGGATAGAGCAAAAAAATCTCCAGCTTGCTGCGGGCGGCCGGGTCACGGCGCTGATAAGCGCCCAGTAAGTCGGAAAGACGGGCAAAGGGATGGTTCTTCATATTCGATAACTCCTTTATTCAGTAGATTGGGTGTGACAGTACAGGCGCAAAGTCCCCAACATCGTACTGCACAGGAGTTCAAACGGTTCCGAGCCATCATATTCTTGCCTCCTTTACCGGGAAAATACAAAAACGCCTCCGGCACCCAACGGGTGCAAGAGGCGTTGACACGCGGTTCCACTCTCGCTTATCACTCACGCCGGCCAAACAGCCGGACCAGCCCGATAACGGCGGCCGCACCGGGGGCCATTACGCCCCGCGCTCCCGGATGCACTTCCCAGTCTCCGCCGTGGGCATGCTTACAGCCGGTGGCACGCCCTCTCTGTCCTTTGGATGAACTGGTACTCTTTCCGTTCCTCGCGCAATCTGCTTACTCCAGTATAGTAGCAGGACTTATCCGGTGTGTCAAGGGGGAGGAAAATTTTTCCCTCCTGTCAACAGGCGGTTGACAGCATGTCCGTCTCCGTCGCTTGTCACCGGCAGATGCCTTTGATACAATGGTGTCCGCAAAGGAGGGGTGGACATGGAGCTGAAAGATCGGATCGCCGCGGTGCGCAAGGCCGCCGGACTCACCCAGGAACAGCTTGGGGAGCTGGTGGGCGTCACCCGTCAGGCGGTGAGCAAATGGGAAAGCGGCCAGACCGTGCCGGATGCGATCACGATCGGTCGGCTGTGCCTGGCCCTCCACGTGTCGGCAGACTACGTGCTGCTGGGCAGGGAGCCGGAGGAGACGGACGCAGGGCCGGCCGCATGGACGCGGCCGGACCGCTGTCCCTGCTGCGGCCGGTCCATTGACGGGGCCATCTGTCCCCACTGCGGCTATCCCCTGCCCGATGCGCCGCCCTCCCATCAGCGCTATGCGGTAACGGCGGTAGGCCAGTACTACGCCAATCCCTATGCTGAGGAGCATCTGATGCGTTTTTGCGGCCTTAGCCGGGAAGAAGCCCGGCGGACACTGCAAGACTCCCACGGCCGGGAAACCGTGCTGCGGCGGGGACTGACGGACGGCGCCGCCCGGTACCTTGCCGCCAACCTCAACCGGGCCATGTTCTCCGCCGTCCGGGTGGTGGCCGACGATGGAGGACCGGCGGAATCCCTCCCCGGCGGCGGTACCGCCATGGCGGTGCCGGAGCCGGAGCCCCGGGGCCTGGACTTCTGGGGAGTGGTGGGAGCCGTGACAGCGGCGCTGGCGCTGATCTTTCTCCTCCAGCTGGTGCTGGCCGCCCTGCTCTGAAAAGAAAAAGCCGCGGAAGATCCGCGGCTTTTTTCGCGCCTCTTATGCCGAGGCGATCACGTCCTTGTTTTTCACAAAGTACTCCACACCGGAGTAGAGGGTAGTCAGGGTGATGACCCACACGCAGATGGTATTCACCACGGCCGGGATGGGCAGGAACATCAAAACGATGCACACCATAGTGGAGGCGGTCTTCACCTTGCCGGACCAGCCGGCGGCGATGACCCGGCCCTTGTCGGAGGCGATCATCCGAAGGCCGCTGACGGCAAACTCCCGGCAGATGACGATCAGCAGCATCCAAGCGGCCATCTGTCCGATCTCCACGAACCACAGCATGGCGGCCGTGACCAGCATCTTGTCCGCCAGGGGATCGGCGAACTTGCCGAAGTCCGTCACCAGGTTGTACTTGCGGGCGATCTTGCCGTCCAGCAGGTCTGTGAGGCTGGCCACAATGAAGATGGCAAGGGCCACATAATTGGCCCCCGGGAAGCCCCAGTACAGCACCACCATAAAGACAGGGATCAGAATAATGCGCAAAAGAGTCAGTTTATTGGGTAAATTCATATCTGTATACTCCTTCCGCCCTTATTCCGCCAGCTCGCCGGTCAGCTCGCCGTCCATGACGCCGGTGAGGCGCACGTTGACGAAGGTGCCCGGCTCCACCTGGGTGTCGGCCGTGAAGTAGATGCGGCCGTCAATGTCGGGAGACTCGGCATAGCTGCGGCCGAAGAACATCTGTGCCTGTCCGTCGAAGCCCTCGCACAGCACCTCCCGCTCGCTGCCCAGGACGGATTCGTTGTACGCATCGATGATGTCGGACTGCACGTCCACCACCAGCTCCGCCCGGCGCTTGGCCTCCTCCATGTCCACGTGGTCCATGCCGGCGGCGCGGGTGCCCTCCTCGGGATAGAAGGGGAACACGCCGGCCCGCTCGATGCGCATTTCCCGCAAAAATTCGCACAGCTCCTCAAAGGCGGCCTCGTCCTCGCCGGGTAGGCCCGTGATAAGGCTGGTGCGCAGCACCAGGCCGGGGATACGGTCCCGCAGAGCCTGGAGCAC
>CABQCB010000260.1 GCA_902462475.1 uncultured Oscillibacter sp.
CATCAGCTGCTCCTTGGGATCGGAGGGGAAGTCCTGGCCGATCTTGGACTTGTACTCAGCCTTGAAGGCCTCGGCCAGCTCCTTGAGGTCCTCGGCGGTCAGCTCCACGTCCTGGGTGACGCCCTTGCGCTCCTTCATCTCGTCGATGAGCTGCTCAAAGTACTTCTTGCCCACTTCCATGACCACGTCGGAGTACATCTGGATGAAGCGGCGATAGCAGTCCCAGGCCCAGCGGGGGTTGCCGGACTTCTTGGCCAGGACCTCCACCACGGTCTCGTTGAGGCCCAGGTTCAGGATGGTGTCCATCATGCCGGGCATGGAGGCGCGGGCACCGGAACGGACGGAGACCAGCAGGGGGTTTTCCTCATCGCCGAACTTCTTGCCGGTGATGCTCTCCATCTTGTCGATGTATTCCATGATCTCGGCCTGGATCTCGTCGCTGATCTTGCGGCCGTCCTCATAGTACTGGGTGCAAGCCTCGGTGGTGATGGTGAAGCCCTGAGGCACGGGCAGACCGATGTTGGTCATCTCGGCCAGGTTGGCGCCCTTGCCGCCCAGGAGCTCGCGCATGTTGGCATTGCCCTCAGTGAACAGGTAACAATACTTTTTGCTCATTTTCATTCCTCCGTTTTTTTGTCGATGCCAAACAGAAAAATCATCAACCTGATGGTTAAACGATTAGCTAAATTGACTATATTATTATAATAGGATGCATTTCGGAAAACAATGCATAAATAGCATAAGAAACAGCATTAAAATTCAAGCAAATTGCCAAAGTCAGGACAATCCGCCCAACTTTTTCCCTGCAAAGCAAAAAACGGCCGCCGCAAGCCTGCTTCCATTTTGGCGCCGCTTATGGTAGGATGGAGCGGAGAACGAAGGAAAGAGGAACGACTATGACGGCATTTGGCAGCATCCAGCAAGATCCCGCCGCCGGGCGCATCCGGCAGGCGGCCACCCGGGGGGCCTTGACCCATGCGCTGCTGGTCACCGGCGCGGGGCAGCGGGAGGCACTGGCCCGCTATGCCGCGGCGGCCATGGAGTGCAGCAGCGAGGGGGAGCGGCCGTGCCTGCGGTGCGACAGCTGCCGCCGGGTCATGGAGGGCATCCACCCGGACGTGATCACCGTGCGGGACGACCAGCACAAATCCATCGCCGTGGACGTGGTGCGCCAGATCCGGTCGGACGCCTATATCCGGCCCAACCAGGGGCGGCGGAAGGTATACCTCTTTCCCGACTGCGCCTTGCTGACGCCCCAGGACCAGAACGTGCTTTTGAAGATCGTGGAGGAGGGCCCGCCCTACGCGGCGTTCCTCTTCTGCGCGGAAAACGCGGCGGTGGTGCTCCAGACCCTGCGCTCACGGTGCGTGGAGCTCAAGCTCCACCCCGACGGCGCGCCGGAGGCCCAGGACACCTCCGACGCGGGGGACGAGCTCAGTCGCCTGCTGGCCTCGTTCCGGCGGGGAGCGGCGGCGGAGTGGGCCGCCCGCATGGAAAAGCGCCGCATGACCCGGGAGGAGCTCTCCGCCATGCTGGAGCGGGGCCGGGCCGTTTGTGCCGAGGCGCTGCTGCGGGCCTACGGCTGTCAGGGGGACGGAAGCGGCGGCCAATTGGCCTCTGCCGTTGCGAAAAACTTGACAAAACGCCAGATTATGGGCACAATAGAACTGTTGGAGAAGTATCGCGGGGAGTGCGTGTATAACGTTGGGCCCAGCCATGTGCTGGGCGCCCTCGCCGTAGAATTGGAGGGTATCCTTTGACGGAAGTGATCAGCGTCCGCTTTCGGGGCGGATGCAAGAATTATTATTTTGACCCCAAGGGCGTCCAGGTGAAAATGGGGGACCAGGTGATCGTGGAGACCGCCCAGGGCCCGGAGTTTGCCACCTGCACCCAGGGCAACCATGAGGTGGAGGACTCCGCCATCGTCCGGCCCCTTTGCGCCATGCTGCGCATGGCCACGGACAGCGACCGCCGCACGGTGGAGTACAACCGGAAAAAAGAGAGCGAGGCCTTTGACATCTGCGAGCGCAAGATCGCCGAGCACGGCCTGGAGATGAAGCTGGTGAACGTGTCCGCCAGCTTTGACGGCAACAAGATCATCTTCTATTTCACCGCCGACGGCCGGGTGGACTTCCGGGAGCTGGTGCGGGACCTGGCCAGTGTGTTCCGGGCCCGGATCGAGCTGCGGCAGATCGGCGTGCGGGACGAGGCCAAGATGATCGGCGGCCTCGGCATCTGCGGCCGGCCGTTTTGCTGCTCCCAGTTTTTGGACGGTTTTTTGCCCGTGTCCATCAAGATGGCCAAGACCCAGAACCTGAGCCTGAACCCCACCAAGATCTCCGGTACCTGCGGGCGGCTCATGTGCTGCCTGAAGTATGAGCAGAACGCCTACGAGGACGCCGCCAAGCGCATGCCCAAGGTGGAGTCCTTCGTCCAGACGCCGGACGGACCCGGCAATGTGAAAAGCGTGGACCTGCTGCGGGAGACCATGAAGGTGAACCTGGACAGCGCGGGCCCCAACGAGCCTCTCAAGACCTACCACAGCTGCGAGGTGTGCGTGCTGCGCAACGGCAAGGGCAGCCGGGACGGCATCGCCATCCCCGAGCGGCCCGCCCGCTATGTGGAGGAGAAGGAGGAAGAGGAGTTCGTCACGCCGGTGCTGACCACGCCGTTCTATATGGACGCCAAGCTGGAGGACGCGCCCGTGCGGGAGAAGATCGGCGCCGAGGACGGCGGCCGTTCCCGCCGCCGCA
>CABQCB010000261.1 GCA_902462475.1 uncultured Oscillibacter sp.
ATACCATGACGGCGGAGCCGGAATGGTATAACGCCATGTTTTTCGGCTGCCCCGCGCGGGGCGAGAAAAACGGCTCAAAGCAAATGATAATGGCCGCTTTGCGGCTATTATACCATGCTGCCGCTAAATATGGTATCTGTTTTTTCATTTTTTCTGCCCGAAACCTACAAAACCACCGGCCGCTCCCCCGCGTCAAAGCAGTAGACCACCCGCTGACGCCCCTCCACCATCTGCACGGAAGCCAGGCAGAAAAGCGGCGTGAGCGGAAAGGGCTCTCCCTTGCCCCAGGGGATGGCCACATAGCGAAGCGTCCCATCCCGCCGGACGTACACGCCGGTGCGCCCCTTGAGGGCCCGACTGATCCAGGGGGTGGAGAAAAGGCGCTCCGGCGCTTCGGCCATGTCCCACACAGGCAGCGTCCTCTCCGACGCGGGCCGCAGCTCCCCCCGTACCAGCCGTCCCGGGGCCGCCGCCTCCCGTCCGGAGATCCGGCGGCGGATCCGCGCCCCCTCCCCTGTCGGCTCCAGCACACCCAGCCGCAGCTGCCCTGTCTCTCCCACGGCCCAGGCGCACCAGAGTCCGTCGTCCGGCAGCTGCCCCTGGGCGCAGAAGCGCACATACAGTCCGGTCGTCTCCGCGGTCAGCTCTCCCACCGCCGCGCCATCGTACATCAGCGGATACCGCTCCATATCGCCGCCTCCCTTTCCGCAAAAAAACAGCCTGTGCCATCTATATGCACAGGCTGTTTTTACTATGTTGTTCAGGGTTGTTCAGGCGATGGTATACCCGCCCCGCACCAGCAGCTTCACGGTACCGGAGCCGGCTTTGACGCCGCGGCCCTCAATGGTCATCATGTAGAGGTGATTGGTCACCAGGGCGCCGCCGTTATTCAGCGTGGTGGCGGCAGACTCGTCGATGAGTCCCGGGCTGGAGGGCGAGACGCAGGTGGCCGAGCCCACCCGCAGCATGACCTCGCAGCCGATGTCGCCGGTGAGCGTCTGCCCGGAAGAGAGCGTCACCACCGAGAAGGTGGCAGAGCTGGAGGCGCCGGAGCCGCTCAGGCCCAGCTGGCTGTTGCGCTGGTCGATCTTCTGGTCCACCTTGGTCAGGAGGCTGTCCAAAAATGTGCCGTTGAGGTAGCTGAGCGTCACCAGCGGGTCACCGGAGGTGCCCGCCTCCGCCGCCAGAGACACCGTCATGGTCATCAGGCTGCAAACCAGCATCAGCAATACCGCCCGCAGCAGCCACCGGTTTTTCTTTCCTTGCATGTATGTACCCTCCAAATTCTTTTGTACCGGGTCCCCCTGAAAAGGGACAGCTCCCTTTTCAGGGGCCCCGCTTCATACCATCTGGTCGTGAGGCAGGCCAAAGCTCACCGCAATGGCCAGATCCACCTTTTCCATCACGCCCTCTTCCACATGGCCCATCCGCTCCCGCAGCCGCTTTTTGTCCAGCGTGCGCACCTGCTCCAAAAGGACGATGGAGTCCCGGCTCAGACCGCTGCTTTGTGCCACGGGAAGGTCAATATGGGTAGGCAGCCGCGCCTTCCCGGTCTGGGAAGTGATGGCAGCCGCGATCACAGTAGGGCTGTAACGGTTCCCGGTATCGTTCTGGATGATCAGCACAGGACGCACGCCGCCCTGCTCACTGCCCACCACCGGGGAAAGATCGGCATAGTAGATATCGCCGCGTTTGATACTTGTATCCACAAAGTTCACACTCCGCCGAAAGAAGTACCCGCCACCGAAACGCCGTTCGGTGAGGCCACTTTCATTCTCCCACACGGATGCGGAATTTATACCCGGACGGCGCCGCAAAAAATTCCGCGCTCTCCGCCCCGTGACAGTCTATGTCCCGGCGTGCGGCGAAGTGTCTGTCTACTCATAGAAGCCGCAGGCTCCGCTCCACCACGGCGCCCCCCTCCAGGTAAAGCCGCGGCACCCGCTTGCTCACCGCGCAGGTCAGCTCATAGGGGATGGTCCCCAGCAGGGAGGCAAGATCGTCCACCCGCTGGCGCTGGCCGAAGATCTCCACCGCGTCTCCCACGTGTACATCGGGAAGCTCCGTCAGATCCACCATGCACATGTCCATGCAGATCCGGCCCCGGATGGGAGCACTTCCCTGGGCCGTCAGCACGGACGCCCGGTTGGAAAGCCCCCGGAAAAAGCCGTCGGCATAACCGATGGGCAGCACGCCCATGCGGGTGCGCTCCGTGGTACGGAACGTACGGCCGTAGCTGACGGTGGTGTCCGGGTCAAAGACCTTGATGGTGGAAATGCACGTCTTGAGGGACATGACCGGCCGCAGATCCAGCCGCTGGGCGTCCGCGCCCGCACCGTAGAGGGCGATGCCGGGCCGCACCATGTCCAGATACATCTCCGGATAGCGGGCCAGGGCACCGCTGTTGGCGCAGTGGCGGATGGCAAACGTTCTTCCCTTCCGCGCCAGTGCATCGATGACGGCGGTGAACAGAGCGAATTGCTCCCGGGTATAGGCCTCGTCCTCTTCGCCGTCCTCGTCGGCGACGGCAAAGTGGGTGAAGATGCCCTCCGCGTCCAGGCCCGGCAGAGCGCAGGCCGCCGCGATGGCCGCAACGCCCCCTTCAAAATGGCCGCCCCGCACCAAAAAGCCCAGACGGGACATGCCGGTATCCACCTTGATGTGGACCCGCAGCGTCCCGCCGCAGGCGACAGCCGCGGCGCTGTACTCCTCCGCCTTGGCCTGGGCGGAGACGGTCTGCGTGATGTGATAC
>CABQCB010000262.1 GCA_902462475.1 uncultured Oscillibacter sp.
ATAAGACCAAGCGTCCCAAGATGGGCAAGATCGCCGGTGACATCGCGGACTTCGTGGTGGTCACCACCGACAATCCCCGCACGGAAAAGCCCGCCGATATCATTGCCGACATCCTGCCGGGCGTGGAGGAAACGGGCACGCCGTTCGTGGTGGTGGAGGACCGGATCGAGGCCATCCACTACGCCATGGACCACGCTCAGAAGGGCGATGTGATCGTCCTGTGCGGCAAGGGCCACGAGACCTACCAGGAGATCAACCATGTGAAGTACCACATGGATGAGCGGGAGATCGTGGCAGACTACCTGGCCGGGAAGTAACGCCGGGCGTCCGGCGTCAAGCGGTTTGCCGCAGGCAAACCCTTGAAACCGGCCGGATTCACTTCGGCCGGTTTGAGTCCAATGCGGGGTCCCCGCAAAGCGGTCAGCTTTGTGGGGCATCAACCATGTGAAGTACCACATGGATGAACGGGAGATCGTGGCGGAGTATTTAGCCGGGAAATAACGCCGGGCGTCCGGCACACATCTGCAAAAGAAAATGAAGGCGCCGGCAGTGTGTGCCGGCAAAGGAAAGGGAGAAGCAAGTCATGACCACACAAGTGCTCGCTGTACTGGCCATCAGCTTTGTGCTGACGCTGGTGATCGGAAAGTTTTTGATACCGGAGCTGCGCAAGCTCAAGGCGGGGCAGGAGATCCGTGAGGACGGCCCCACCTGGCACGCGGGCAAGGCGGGAACCCCCACCATGGGCGGCATCATGTTCATCCTGGGGGCGGGCGTTGCCGTGTTCGCCATGGGATGGGGCATGATGATCGACGGGGTGTTCACCCATCTTTACGTATACCTCTTCGCGCTGATCTTCGGCCTGATCGGCTTTGTGGACGATTACCGCAAGGTGCGCCAGCACCAGAACGAGGGCCTGACCGCCCGGCAGAAGTTCCTTTTGCAGCTGCTGGCGGCGGTGGTGTTTTTGTGCCTGATGCGCTATGAGGGACTTTTGACCAACCTGCTGTACATTCCCTTTGTGGGAGTGAGCATAGAGGTCAACTGGATCGCGTATCTGGTGTTCGCGGCCTTCGTGATCGTGGGCTGCGTCAACGCCGTGAACCTCACCGACGGCATCGACGGCCTTGCGTGC
The DNA here is from genome assembly GCA_902462475.1 of uncultured Oscillibacter sp. Next base: position 1,133 of record CABQCB010000262.1, read on the forward strand.
AGCGTCACCTTTGTGGTCATGGCCTTTTTCACGGTCACAGCCATCAGCTGGCAGATGCTGGACCTGGCACTGTTCCCGGCGGCGCTCGCCGGCGGACTGGCGGCATTTTTCGTCTATAACCACCACCCGGCCAAGACCTTTATGGGCGACACCGGGAGCCTGTTTCTGGGCGGCGCCGTGGCGGCCATGGGCTTTGCCATGGATATGCCGCTGATCCTGGTGCCCGTGGGCATCATCTACATCGCGGAGACCCTCTCCGACATCATCCAGGTGGGCTATTTCAAAGCTACCCATGGCAAGCGGTTTTTCAAAATGGCACCGCTGCACCATCATCTGGAGCTGTCCGGGTGGAGCGAAGGAAAGCTGGTGGCGGTCTTTTCCGGCATCACGCTGGTGTGCAGCCTGCTGGCTTATCTTGCCGTGCAGGGGCGCTATTGATTCATCGTGCAGACCACGCGCAGACCACGCGGGAGAGGAGGCAGGCCCATGGCATCTGAGAGAAGGCGGCGGCCCCTGACAAGGGAAGAAGCGCTGCGCATCCAGGAGCGCCGGGCGCGGCAGCGGGAAAAGGAGCAGGAGAGCCGGGAACTGGCCCGCGGCCCCATCGACCTGCCCTTTTTTGTGCTGGTGGTGCTGCTGACGGTCATCGGCCTTATCATGCTGCTGTCCGCCAGCTTCCCCTCGGCCTATTATGAGACAGAGGGGGAAAATCCCCTGTTCTACTTCACCCGCCAGGGCGTGTTTGCCATCATGGGCCTGGCGGCCATGCTGCTGATCGGCAAGATCAATTACCAGCGGTTCCGGGCTTTGGCCCAGCCGCTTTTGTTCCTGTCGGTCATTTTACTGGTGCTGGTGCTCATCCCCCATAACCCCATTGCCATCACCCGCAACAACGCCACCCGCTGGCTGGGCATTCCCGGCACGTCCCTTCAGTTCCAGCCCTCGGAGGTGGCTAAGGTGGCGGTGGTGCTGTATTTTTCCGACAGCATTTCCAAAAAGAAAGACCTAATGCGTACCTTCCGCCACGGCATTTTGCCCTATGCCATCATCCTGGTGGTGCTGGCGGCACTGGTGGGCCTGGAGCCGCACCTCTCCGGCGCCATCCTCATCATGGGCGCCGGCGCCGTGCTGATGCTGGTGGGCGGCATCAACTGGGCCTGGGTAGGCGGCGCCATAGGCGCCGCGGGCGTCATGATGTATCTGGTGCTGTTCGTCATCGGCTACAACACCTCCCGCATCGAGATGTGGCACAACCCCTGGGCGGACGCCCAGGGCAAGGGCTATCAGCTCTCCCAGAGCCTCATTTCCATCGGCTCCGGCGGCCTTCTGGGCGTGGGACTGGGCCGCAGCCGCCAGAAGTTCCTCTTTTTGCCCGAGGAGCACAACGACTTCATCTTTGCCATCGTCTGCGAGGAGCTGGGACTCATCGGCGCGGCCATCATCATGCTGCTGTTTGCCGCATTGATCCTCCGGGGCTACTGGATCGCCCTCCACGCCCGGGACCGCTTCGGAAGCCTGCTGGTGGTGGGCGTGATCACCCTCATCGGCTTGCAGACTTTTTTGAACATCGGCGTGGTGACGGGCCTGCTGCCCACCACCGGCATCTCCC
>CABQCB010000263.1 GCA_902462475.1 uncultured Oscillibacter sp.
GTCAAGGGGACGTTCTTTATGGTGGGCGGCTGGGTGGCCACCAAGGAGGACCTGGTGCGGCAGATGGCCCAGGCGGGCCACCAGATCGCAAACCATACCTGGGAGCATCTGGACCTGCGGAATTTGAGCCGGCAGGATGTGGCAAGCCAGGTGGAAAAGAGCCGGGAGAAGCTCTCCGAGGTCACGGGGCAGGAAAACTTCCTGGTGCGCACACCCTTCGGCGTCCGCACGGAGGCGGTGCGCGCCCAGCTCAACGCGCCGCTGATTTTGTGGAGCCAGGACCCGGCCAAGGGCAAGCAGGTGTCCGGGGAGAAAATGGCCCGCTCCGTGATCAGTACTATCCGGGACGGGGACATTATCCTGCTGCACGACAGCACGGAGGCCAACCTGGATGCCGCCTGCCGCATCATCGATGCCCTCCAGCCCAGGGGGTATGACTTTGTGACGGTGGACGAGCTGTTCCGGCTGCGGGGCGTGACGCCGCAGAACGGGCAGATCTACAAGAGCGTGCCGCCCCAGGCGGATCCCCAGGCCTATGACGAAAGCCGCCTGCATGATCACTGGGCCTGGGACGCCATCTCCGAAATGGAAGAGGCGGGCATCATGACCGGGGACAGTGGCGGCTGGCATCCCAACCGGTATCTGACCCGGGCCGCCGCCGCAGAGATCCTCTGGCGGGCGGCAGGGTGTCCCGCGCCAAGGTCGACCTGCTCTTTCCGGGATATTTCCCGGCAGGCCTGGTATGCCCAGGCCGTGGACTGGGCGGCGGAGTCCGGTGTGGTCAAGGGGACAGGGCGGGGGCTGTACGCTCCCTCTGGGCTGGTGAGCCGCCAGCAGTTTTATGTGATGCTGGACCGGCTGATCGAATCGGAAAAGACTGTCCGGACTGTGTGCCCCGGCCGGCGCTACGAGGACAGCTTCCGCATCAGCAGCTGGGCCGGCGGCGCCGTGGAAGAGATCACCGGCATGGGCTTTTCCTCCGTGAACGACCGGGAACTGTTCCGTCCAGGGGATCCGGCCACCCGGGCGGAGGCGGCGGAGCTTCTGGCCTGGTATCTGACAGTGAAATGAAAAAATCATGACCCCGGAGATCGCTCCGGGGTCATTTTCTGCGGCTTATGGCTCCGGCAGATGAAAGATCTCCTCCACCGGGGTACCCAGCAGCCTGCCAAGGCGCATGGCCAGGCCCAGCGTGGGATCGTACTTGTCGTTTTCAATGGCGTTGATGGTCTGACGGGTGACGCCCAGGGCCCGGGCCAGATCCTCCTGGGTCAATCCTGCCGCCTTGCGCAGCGCGCGGATGTCGTTTTCCATCAGAGGGCCAGCTCCAAGATGCTGCCCAGCAGCCAGATAGACAGCAGGACGAGGATGCCCACGACGACGATGGTTTTCCACAGGGTGCCCTCCGCTTCCTCGTCTCCTGCCCTGGCCCGGCAGATCAGGATCGCTGCGTCATGGACAGCCTCCTGAGAGATCAGGAGCAAAGACGGCAGTTTGATGCGGTCGAATATTTCCCCCCATGCAAGGCCGGTTTTCCAGCCCCACAATATCTCAGCTGCGCACCAGAGAAACAAAACGGCCTCACTGTACCGATAGGCCCACCGGGCGGCCGTCCGCTCGATGTGCAGTTCCATCTCGTCCATCTTCTTCATGTCGGCGCCTCCCACAAAATGTCAAACACTTTTTACATTTTCAGCGTATACCCGCATTATTGAAATGTCAAGAATGTTTTACATTTTCTTTTCCTTGCACTTTGCTGTGGAAAATGATACAATACAGAGTCGAAAATACGGCAAAGGAGATTTGCTTTTTATGAAATTAGGTATCGTGGGACTGCCCAACGTGGGCAAGAGCACCCTGTTCAACGCCATTACCAATGCCGGAGCGGAGAGTGCCAACTACCCCTTCTGCACCATCGATCCCAACGTGGGCATGGTGGCCGTGCCGGATGAGCGGCTGGACAAGCTGGCCGAGATCTATGAGCCGGACAAGAAGACCCCGGCGGTCATCGAGTTCGTGGACATCGCCGGCCTCGTAAAGGGCGCCAGCCAGGGCGCGGGCCTTGGCAACAAGTTCCTGGCCAACATCCGGGAGACCGATGCCATCGTCCATGTGGTGCGCTGCTTCGACGATGAAAACATCATGCACGTGGTGGCCGACGCCGGTACCAACGTGCCGGTGGATCCCAAGGGCGACATCGAGACCATCGACCTGGAGCTGATCATGGCGGACCTGGAGATGGTGAACCGCCGGATCGACCGGGCCACCAAGGCTGCCAAGGGCGACAAGAAGTTCCTCCACGAGGTGGAGGTGTTCAAGGGTCTGGCCGAGCACCTGAACAACGGCAAGTCCGCCCGCACCTATGAATGCTCCGACGAGGACATGGCCCTCATCGCCACCTCCGATCTTCTGAGCCTCAAGCCCATCATCTACGCCGCCAACACCGACGAGGACGGCTTTGCCCATCTGGACGCCAACCCCTATTTCCAGCAGGTCAAGGCCATCGCCGATGCCGAGGGTGCCCAGGTGCTGCCCATCTGCGCCAAGCTGGAGCAGGACATCGCCGAGCTGGAGGGCGAGGAGAAGGAAATGTTCCTGGAGGAGCTGGGCGTGAAGGAGTCCGGTCTGGACCGGCTTATCAAGTGTTCCTATGCGTTGCTGGGCCTCATCTCCTTCCTGACCTACGGCAAGGACGAGTGCCGGGCCTGGACCATCAAGAAGGGCACCAAGGCCCCCCA
>CABQCB010000264.1 GCA_902462475.1 uncultured Oscillibacter sp.
CTAGGTCCGCCAGAAAATCCTGCATCCACAGCGCGGCCCGCTTGCCCACCGTCACCAGCTGGGCGGGCTGATAGTGGGTGTAGCCCAGGGTGGGGGTGGCCTTGTAGGTCTCGGCAAAGCGGCTGAGGTTGGCCACCACCGCCAGCAGCTGGCCCCGCAGGTACCGGAGACCCTCCCGGTAGATGATGAGGTCGGCGTTGTCGGTCACATAGCAGCTGGTGGCACCCAGGTGGATGATGCCCGCGGCGGAGGGGGCGGCCTTGCCGTAGGTGTAGACGTGGGCCATCACGTCGTGGCGGACCTCCTTTTCCCGCTGGGCGGCGGTCTCATAGTCGATGTCGGTGATGTGGGCCTCCAGCTCCGCCACCTGCTCGGCCGTGATGGGCAGACCCAGGTTATGCTCGGCCCGGGCCAGGGCCACCCACAGACGCCGCCAGGTCTGGAAGCGCATGTCGGGGGAGAACAGATGCAGCATGAACGCGGAGGCGTACCGGGACGCCAGAGGGGATTCGTAGCGGTCTTTGGACATGGCAATGCCACCTTTCTTCCGTTCAAAAGTAAGGAGGCACCCGGGCGGGTGCCTCCGAAGGGATCGTCGGTTTCGCCGGAGGCGAAGCTTCGGTGAGGGGTGCTCCCCCTCCAGTCATTACCGCAGGATGATGGCGTCCCGCTCGGCGCCCACGGACACGTAGGTGATGGGGCAGCCGATGGCCTTTTCCACATACTCCACGTAATCACGGGCAGCCTGGGGCAGATCCTCCCACTTGCGCACGCCGGAGATGTCGCACTTCCAGCCGGGCATGGACTCCCACACGGGCTTGGCATCAGGCAGCACGGCGGGGAAGGGGAAGTAGTCGATCTGCTCGCCGTTCAGGGTGTAATGGGCGCAGATGGGGATCTCGTCCATGTAGCTGAGCACGTCCAGCTTGGTCAGGGCGATGTCCGTGGCGCCCTGGCACTGCACGCCGTAGCGGGTGGCCACCAGGTCGATGGGGCCCACCCGGCGGGGCCGGCCCGTCTTGGCGCCGTACTCGCCGCCGGCCTGACGGAGCTGCTCGGCCTCCTCGCCGAACCACTCACAGGTGAAGGGGCCCTCGCCCACGCAGGAGGAATAGGCCTTCACCACGCCGACGACCTTTTCAATCTTGGCCTCGGGATAGCCGGAGCCCACAGGGGCGTAGGCGGCGATGGCGTTGGAGGAGGTGGTCATGGGATAGATGCCGTAGTCCAGGTCCCGCAAGGAGCCCAGCTGGGCCTCGAAGAGGATGGACTTGCCGGCCTTGCTTGCCTCACGCAGGAAAGCACCGGTGTCGCAGATGAAGGGCTTGATCTTCTCGCCGTAGTCCGCCACCCAGGCCTTCAGGTCGTCCATGGTGTAGGGCTTGGCGCCGTAGACCTTGGTGAGGATCAGGTTCTTCCACTCCAGAATGCCCTCCAGGTGCTCCCAGAGCTTTTCAGGATAGAGCAGTTCACCGGCCATAACGGTCTTTTTCTGGTACTTGTCAGAGTAGAAAGGCGCGATGCCCTGCTTGGTGGAGCCGTACTTCTTGTCGGCCAGGCGCGCTTCCTCCAGACCGTCCAGATCCCGGTGCCAGGGCAGCAGCAAAGAGGCCCGGTCACTGATCTTCAGGTTCTCAGGGGTGATGGACACGCCCTTGGAGGCCACGTCCTGCATCTCGGTCCACAGGCTCTCGCAGTCCAGCGCCACGCCGTTGCCCAGGATGTTGACCACGCCCTTGCGGAAGATGCCGGAGGGCAACAGGTGCAGGGCGAACTTGCCCAGCTCGTTGACCACGGTGTGGCCGGCGTTGCCGCCGCCCTGGTAGCGGACGACCACGTCATAGTCGCTGGTGAGCAGATCCACCATGCGACCCTTGCCCTCGTCGCCCCAGTTGATGCCTACGATGGCGCAATTTGACATAATAAAAACCCTCCCGGTTTTACATTTACGGGTGTAATGTATTGGGCCATAAGCGCCCAACCTAACCTATTATATCGGGTGTTTTTTCATAAGTAAAGAACAAAGTCGTAATACCGGGAATAAATTTCCCTAATAGGTCGACCTTTTTTTCGGCGTCCCCAGCCGGACAAAGCCCTTTCCAAACGGGGCGGGCTGTGATATACTTTTGCAGAAAATATGAGGAGAGGTCGTGCGTTACCTATGAGAGCCATCGGGTTTGATAACCAGAAATACCTGACCACCCAGTCCGAGCAGATCAAACGCCGCATCGCCCAGTTCGGCGGCAAGCTGTATCTGGAATTCGGCGGCAAGCTGTTTGACGACTACCATGCGTCCCGGGTGCTGCCGGGCTTTGAGCCGGACAGCAAGATCCGCATGCTCCAGCAGCTCAGCGACGATGTGGAGATCGTCATCGCCATCAATGCCTCGGACATTGAAAAGAACAAGGTGCGGGGCGATCTGGGCATCACCTATGATGACGACGTGTTGCGGCTGATCGACATTTTCCGCCAGCTGGGGCTGTATGTGGGCAGCGTGGTCATGACCCGGTACAGCGGCCAGGCGGCGGCGGACGCCTTTTTGAAGCGGCTCACGGCCCTGGGCATCCGCTGCTACCGCCACTATCCCATCGCCGGCTACCCCTCCGACGTCCAGCACATCGTCAGCGACGAGGGCCTGGGTAAAAACGACTACATCGAGACCAGCCGGTCCCTGGTGGTGGTGACGGCGCCGGGCCCCGGCAGCGGCAAGATGGCCACCTGCC
>CABQCB010000265.1 GCA_902462475.1 uncultured Oscillibacter sp.
CGGAGCGGGAGGAGCGGCTGGTAAGCGCCGCGCAGATGGAAGCCCGCAAGACCGCCCTGGCCGCCCGCCAGGAGATGGTGGACAAAGCCTATGCCCTGGCGCTGGAAAAGCTCTGTTCGCTGCCGGAGGAGCAGTATATCCAAACGGTGGCAGCCCTGCTGGTGCAGGCTGCGCCGGACGGCAAGGGCGAGGTGATCTTCTCCAAGGAACAGCGGGAGCGTGTCGGCACTGCCGCCGTGGCCCTGGCCAACAGCCGCCTGGGAGACGGAAAGCTGACCGTGTCCGCCCAGACCCGTCCGCTGAAGGGAGGCTTCATCCTCTCCAATGGACGCGTGGAGGTCAACTGCTCCTTTGATACGCTGGTGCGTCTTCAGAGGACGGAGACCGCCGGGGAAGTGGCAAAGCGGCTGTTCCCCCAGACCTGACAAGGAGGAAGTGTCTTGAGAAATCCCATCAAAGACACCGATTACCTGGCCATCTCCGCCCGGATCAAGGCGATGGAGACCACGCTTTTGACCCGGGAGCGTATGGAGCAGGTTCTGGAGGCCAAAACAGATGACGAGGCGCTCAAGCTCCTGCAGGAGAGCGGCTATCCCCAGCTGCGGGGCACAGATCCCACATCGCTGGACGCGGCGCTCTCTGCCGCCAGGGAAGAGAGCTTCGCCGATCTGACAGACAGCGCTCCCGACCCCAGGTATATCGATGTATTCAGGCTGAAATACGACTATCACAATATCAAGGTTTTGCTGAAAGCAGCCGCCGTGGGCGCAGACCCTGACCCCATGCTGGCGGATATGGGCCGTGTCGGCGTGCAGCAGCTCAAAGACGCCCTCGCCAGCGGTGAGACGGCGGAGCTGCCGCCCATGCTGGCCGCAGCTGCGGCAGAGGCCAAGGAGGTCCTGGATACCACCCGTGATCCCCAGCTGAGTGACATCGTGCTGGACCGGTGGAGCTACCGGGATATGCTGGCCGTGGCGGAGGCCACTGGCAGCGCGTTCCTGCGGGGCTACGTACAGGTCCAGATCGACGCGGCAAACCTGCGCGCCCTGGTGCGCACGCTGCGCATGGGAAAGAACGAGGCGTTTCTTTCCGGCGTGCTGTTTGAAGGCGGCGACATCCCGGCGGACGCGGTTTTGAAGATCAGTGCCGACAAGGGCGCGGGACTCAAGGAGCTCTATGAGCCCACCCGCTTCCGGGAGGCGGCCGAGTGCGCCCAGGCGTGCCTGCACGGCGGCGCCCTGACGGAGTTTGAGCGTCTTTGTGACGACGCGGTGAGCGATTACCTCTCCGGCGCCCAGTTCGTCCCCTTTGGGGAGGCGCCCCTGGTGGGCTATCTTGCCGCCCGGGAGACGGAGTACACCAATTTGCGCATTCTGCTGACGGGACGGGGCACCGGGCTTTCGCCCGACGTGATCCGCAGCCGTCTGCGGAGCTGCCAGGCATAAGGCGAGGGGAGGAGAGCGTATGGCAACAACGTATCGCATCGCCGTCATCGGCGACTGGGAGTCTGTCATGGGCTTCCGCGCCCTGGGCCTGGATACCTATCCCGTCAACTCCGCCCAGGAGGCCGGAGAGAAAATACGGGAACTGGCAAAGACCGACTGCGCGGTGATCTATCTGACGGAACAGCTGGCAAAGGACATGGAGGACGTGATCGCCCGGTATAAGGACGAGCCGCAGCCGGCCATCATCCTCATCCCCGGCCGGGAGGGCTCTCTGGGCATCGGAAAGGCAAGCATCCAGCGCTCCATCGAGCGGGCCGTGGGCGCCGACATTTTGTAAGGCGTCCGGCCGCAGCCTCGGAAGAGAATTTTCCAAGGAAGAAGGTATTCTATTTTGAGCGGTAAAGTTGTGAAAGTTTCAGGGCCGCTTGTGGTGGCCACGGGCCTTTCGGACGCCAACATGTCCGACGTGGTCCGCGTGGGTCCCCAGCGGCTGATCGGCGAGATTTTGACCATGAAGGGCGACTCCGCCTCCATCCAGGTCTATGAGGAGACCTCCGGCCTGGGCCCCGGCGCCGTGGTGGAGACTACCGGCGCGCCCATGAGCGTGGAGCTTGGCCCCGGCATGATCGAGGGCATTTACGACGGCATCCAGCGCCCGCTGGAGAAGATCGTGGAGAAGGTGGGCCCCTGCATCACCCGCGGTGTGGAGGTCCCCGCCATCGACCATGAGAAGAAGTGGGAGTTCACGGCGGTGGCCAAGGTGGGCGATCAGGTTACCGGCGGCGACATCCTGGGCACTGTGCCGGAGACGGCGGTGGTGCTCCATAAGATCATGGTGCCGCCCACCCTGAAGGGCACCATCACCAGCATCCAGAGCGGCTCTTTCAACGTGACCGAGACCATCGCCACGCTGAAAACCGAGGACGGCAGGGAAGTGCCTCTGACCATGTCCCAGAAGTGGCCCGTCCGCGTAGGCCGTCCCTATCAGCACAAGTATCCCCCCAAGCGTCCCCTGTGCTCCGGCCAGCGGATCATCGACACCATGTTCCCCATCGCCAAGGGCGGCACCGCCGCTGTCCCCGGTCCCTTCGGCTCCGGCAAGACCGTGGTGCAGCACCAACTGGCCAAGTGGTCCGACGTGGACATCGTGGTCTACATCGGCTGCGGCGAGCGCGGCAACGAGATGACTGACGTTCTGCGGGAGTTCCCGGAGCTGAAGGACCCCCGCACCGGCGAGTCCCTGATGAAGCGGACGGTGCGGATCGCCAAC
>CABQCB010000266.1 GCA_902462475.1 uncultured Oscillibacter sp.
GTCCTCAAAGCCGTGGACCTCCGCCTCCTGGCCGGTGGTCAGAGCCTGCCAGAACGCGTCGTACTCCTCCTCGTTCATGGGGCAGTTCACATAGTCCGCCGTGCCCTTGTCGTACCGCGAGCCCATCCAGGCCTTGTCCATATCCACGCTCTCGGCGGATACCAGCGGCGCCGCCGCGTCAAAAAAGTGCAGGTCGCTCTCCGCGCCCAGCAGGGCCTGAAGACGCTCGGCCAGGGCGTCGGAGGTCAGGGGACCGGAGGCGATGACCACCTCCCCTTCGGGAATATCCGTCACCTCGCCGGGGACCACCGTGATATTGGGGTGGCTGCGGATCTTCTCCGTCACCAGCGCGGCAAAGCCGTGGCGGTCCACCGCCAGGGCGCCGCCGGCCTCCACCCGGGTGGCGTCGGCGCAGGAGAGGATCAGGCTCCCCAGCCGCCGCAGCTCTTCTTTCAAAAGTCCCACCGCGTTTTCCAGCTGGTCGCTGCGCAGCGAGTTGGAGCAGCAAAGCTCCGCAAAGTCCTCCGTGACGTGGGCCGGGGTCTTTTTCTCGGGCTTCATCTCCCGCAGAGTTACCTGTACGCCCCGCTGGGCCAGCTGCCAGGCGCACTCGCTGCCGGCCAGTCCCGCGCCGATGACGGTTACATTCATAGCGTTTCTCCTTTGTCAGATTCCGTATCAGGCACACCCGCGCCGGATGCGCTCACGCTTCTTCCGCCGCCGGTTCCTCTGTCTTTTTAGACTTCTTTCCGGCGGATTTGGATGCCGTCTTTTTAGCGGCGGGCTTTTCCGCGGTTTTGGCCGTGCTCTTCTTGGCGGTGGATTTGGCCGTTGTTTTCTTTGCAGCCGTCTTCGCCGTGGATTTCTTTGCCGGGGTCTTCTTCGCAGCCGTCTTCTTGGCGGCGGGCTTTTCCTCCGCGCCGGTCTCCTGCTCCTTGGAGCCGTCTTCCGCCGCCGGTTCCTCTCCCTCCGCCTTCTTGCGGGGATAGCCCCGCTTGTCCTCGGGCAGGAAGTTGGAGCAGTTGGGGTTGATGCAGAAGGGCTTTTTGAAGCCGCGCCCCGCCTTTTTGAACATGGTCTGGCCGCACAAGGGACAGTCGTCCTTCACAGGCACGTCCCAGGTCATAAAGTCGCAGCGGTTGGCCTCGTCCTTGCTGTTTACATGCTCGCAGCAGTAATAGGTGTACTGCTTGTTGGTCTTTTTGCTGGTGCCCGTGCGCTTCATGATGCGCCCGCCGCACTTGGGGCAGCGGCCGGGCATCTCCACCACCAGCGGCATGGTAAAGCTGCACTCAGGATAGCCCGGGCAGGCCAGGAACCGTCCGAACCGGCCGGACTTGACCACCAGGTTGCGTCCGCACTCGGGGCAGATCTCCTCGCTGACCTCGTCGGGCACCTTGATGCGGGTGCCCTCCAGGTCCTTTTCCGCCTGCTTGAGGTCCCGGTCAAAATCTCCGTAAAACTCCCGCAGCACGTCCTTCCAGGCCGTGGTGCCCTCCTCCACGGAGTCCAGCTTCTGCTCCATGTGGGCGGTGAACTGGAGATCTGCGATGTCGCTGAATTTCTCCTTCATGAGGGCGGTGACCACCCGGCCCAGGTTGGTGATGCGCAGATACTTGCCCTCCTTGATAACGTACTCCCGGTCCAGAATAGTGGACACGGTGGGCGCGTAGGTGGAGGGACGGCCGATGCCCTGCTCTTCCATAGCACGGATGAGGGTGGCGTCGGTATAGTGGGCGGGCGGCTGGGTGAAGTGCTGGTCCCGGCTGAAATCCTTCAATCCCAGCACTTCTCCTTCCTTCAAAGCGGGCAGGGGAGACTCCTTCTCCTCCTTCTCCTCGTCCCGGCCCTCCTCGTACACGGCGGTGTAGCCAGAGAACTTCAGGCTGGAGGAGCTGGTGCGGAAGCTGTGCTCTCCCGCCTCGATCTCCACGGAGACGCTGTCGTAGACAGCGTTGGCCATCTGGCAGGCCACGAACCGGCTCCACACCAGCCGGTAGAGCCGGTACTGCTCACCGGTCAGATCCTTTTTCAGCATCTCCGGCGTCCAGTTGACATTGCTGGGGCGGATGGCCTCGTGGGCGTCCTGGGCGCTGGCCTTGGCCTTGTAGTGGTTGGGCCGGGCAGGATAGTACTCCTTGCCGTAGCGTCCGATGATAAATTCCTTGGCGGCGGCCATGGCCTCCTCGGAAATGCGCAGAGAGTCCGTTCTCATATAGGTGATGAGGCCCACGGTGCCCTCGCCCTCGATATCCACGCCCTCATAGAGCTGCTGGGCAATGGCCATAGTGCGCCGGGGCGTCATGGAGAGCTTCCGGGACGCCTCCTGCTGCATGGTGGAGGTGGTGAAGGGCGGCGAGGGGGAACGCTGCTTGTCCGTGCGCTTGACGGACTTGACCGTAAAGGGCAGGTTCTCCGTCTCGTGGACCACGGCGTCCACTTCCGCCTCGGACTTGAGCTCTGCCTTCTTGCCGTTTTTGCCGTGGTATCGGGCGGCAAAGGGCAGTTTCTTCACATCGCTGCCGGTAAGGTTGGCGTCCAGCGTCCAGTACTCCTCCGGCTGAAACGCCTCGATCTCCCGCTCCCGGTCGTCCACCATGCGGGTGGCCACGGACTGGACCCGTCCGGCGGAAAGGCCCCGGCGGATCTTTTTCCACAGCAGGGGGCTGAGCTCATAGCCCACG
>CABQCB010000267.1 GCA_902462475.1 uncultured Oscillibacter sp.
GGCAGCGTCAGCCGGCCATAGGGCGCGCAGTCGAACACCGCGCCCTCCAGCCCCAGGGAGCGGACTCTGGCCCGTCCGAAATCCGGCTCCCGGAGCGTAGCGCCCTGGTCCCGGCAGGTCCTGCGGATCACCTCGTCCGCCTCAGGGCAGCCGCCGTAGCTGATCACCGGGCTGCCGGGCTTGATGATGCCCGCCTTGGCCCGGGCGATCTCTGCCTGGGTGGCACCCAGCACCGCTGCATGGTCCATGCCCATGGCGGTGATGACCGCCGCCTCCGGCGGAGGGATCACATTGGAGGCATCCAGCGCGCCTCCCATGCCCACCTCCAGCACCACGATGTCACAGGAGCGCTGGAGAAAATACAGCAGGGCGATGGCCGTGATGAGCTCGAACTCCGTGGGCGGCTCATCCATAGACTCCGCCGCCGGGCGCACCTGGGCCGTCAGGCGGCCCAGGTCCTCGTCCGAAATCATGCGGCCATCCACCCGGATGCGCTCATGGAACGTCACCAGGTATGGCGAGGTATTCAGTCCCACCCGGTAGCCGGCGGCGCCCAGAATGGCGGCGATCATGGCGCAGGTGCTGCCCTTGCCGTTGGTGCCCGCCACATGGACAAAGCGCAGCTTGTCCTGGGGGTTGCCCAAAAGCCGCAGCAGCCGGCGCATCCGCCCCAGTCCCGGCGCGCGCTGCTGCCAGTGCTGGGCATGGATATAGGCGATGGCTTCCTGTCCGGTCATGGGACGCACTCCTTTCTCAGCGCCGCTCCAGCAGCCGCTGGCGGCGCAGTATTTTCAGCATGGGGATGGTCACCAGCCCCACCAGTACCGCCGTCACTACGCCCACCAGCAGCCGCGCTGCCAGGGCACCCAGAATGTAGCCGGGGAAGTAATACCCATAGAGCACGCTGTCCAGCCACAGCACCAGGGTATTGACCAGCGTGACCACCAGGGCCGAACCCACGGAGACGGCAAAATAGGCAACGGGACGGTCTTCCAGATACCAGCCGTTCCGGCGGGCCGTCAGCGCGGCAAAGCCGATGAGCACGCCGCGCAGCGCCGGGGGAATGAGCCAAAGCAGCGTGGTGGCGGTAAAGCCATAGGAGAGCAGCTGCTTGAGGAACTCGCCGATGGCGGCGGCGGCAGCAGCCTCACCCGGTCCGGCGGCCAGCGCAAGCACCGTGGCCGGCAGGGACCCCAGAGAGAGCTTTACCGTCCCGATCTCAATGGCCATCCGGGCCAGGGGCAGATACAGGGCCGCCATGACAGCCACCCGGCAAAGGGCATAAATGCCGATGCTCTTCCGTTTGCCGCTGTACGATTTTTCCATAAAAAATCCTCCTTCTGTTTGGGCAGTCCGAAATTGGAAATGCCGCACAGAGGAAGGCCTTTCTCGTTCCCATATGCGGCAGCGGGATGCGGAGCACACACTGCGGGCCCGGGACACCTCCCTGGCGCTTTCGTCCGAAAAACAACTCCCCGTTTTTCCGGCACTATTTCACACATGTGCTCCTACTCTGCCTGAATGGTGCTATCATATTCCTTTCCCAGAAAAAAGGCAATAGAAAAAGTCCCCCGAATTGCTGCATTCGGGGGACTTTTTTTCGGTTTTACTGCTCAGCCTTGGCGGCCTCGGCAGCGGCCTTGGCCTTCTCAGCCTGGGCCTTCTTGATGGCCTTGTACTTTTCCTTCTCCTCGGCGGTAGCGGCGGGGAGGATGGCATCACGGGGGCAGACCTTGGTGCAGAGCTTGCAGCCCTTGCACTTGTCATAGTCGATGACGGCCACGCCGTCCACCACGTGGATGGCGTCGAACTTGCACTCCTTCTGGCACAGGCCGCAGCCGATGCAGGAGTTGGCGCAAACGCTCATGGCAGCCTTGCCCTTGTCGCGGTTGGCGCAGGCCACGTGCACCTTCTTGGAGGCGGGCACGGAGGTGATCAGGTGACGGGGGCAGGCGGCGGCGCAGGCCATGCAGGCGGTGCACTTGTCGGGGTCCACCACGGCGGTGCCGTTGGGACCGATGGACATGGCGCCGAACTGGCAGGCCTTCACGCAGGAGCCGAAGCCCAGGCAGCCGAACTCGCACTCCAGGGGGCCGGCGGCCACCTTGGTGGCGGACAGGCAGTCCTTCACACCCACATACTCAAAGCGCTTCTTGGCAGCGGTACCGCCGTTGCAGCGGACGAAAGCCACCTGACGCTCTCCGGTGGGAGCCTCCTGGCCCATGATCTGGGCGATGGCGGCAGCGTTCTCCGCGCCGGCGGGGGCGCAGGCGGTGACGGGGGCGTCACCGGCCAGGATGGCGGCAGCGCAGCCGGCGCAGCCGGGATAGCCGCAGCCGCCGCAGTTGGCGCCGGCCAGGTGGCTGAGGATGGCTTCCTCGCGGGGGTCTTTCTTCACCTCGAAAATCTTGGAGGCGATTGCTAGGACCAGGCCGAACACAGCGCCCAGCACGCCCAGCACAACGATAGCAAATACAATATTCATTTCAAGTCCTCCTTACCAGACCTTCAGGCCGGAGAAGCCCATGAAGGCCAGGGCCATCAGGCCAGCGGTGACCAGGGCGATGGGGAAGCCCTCGAACGCCTTGGGATACTCAGCGAACACCAGACGCTCCCGGATGCTGGCGAACAGCACGATGGCCAGCAGGAAGCCCAGGCCGCCGGTGATGCCGT
>CABQCB010000268.1 GCA_902462475.1 uncultured Oscillibacter sp.
CCAGTTCGCAGGCGGGGTTCTTCTCGTCGATCCACCGGCGCAGCTGGGTCACCTTGGGCATCATGTCCGCCATGAACTTCTGGCCGCCGAAGCCCGGCTCCACCGTCATGACCAGAATGAGCTCCACCTTCTCCAGGAAGGGCAGGGCGGCCTCGGCGGGGGTCTTGGGCTTGAGCACCACGCCGGCCTTCTTGCCCTTGGCGTGGATCTTGTCGATGGCGGCATGGATATTCTCCGGCGTGTCGGACTCCAGGTGCACCGTCACCAGATCGGCACCGGCGTCACAAAACTGGTCCACATACCGCACCGGCTCCACGATCATCAGGTGCACATCCAAAAACATGTCCGTCACCTTGCGGATGGACTGCACCACCGGGATGCCGATGGAGATATTGGGCACGAACACGCCGTCCATCACGTCCACATGGACATAGTCGGCGTCGGCGATCCGGTGGATATCCCGCTCCAGGTTGGCAAAATCCGCAGAGAGGATGGAAGGCGCGATCTTAACCATGAAAATACTCCCTTTCCCAATTGTTCCGGCGTGCCCGTCCGCCCCGGCCAGTAGCAGGGACGAAGCGCGGCGCATAGGATGGCGCAAGCGGCACGGGCGCCCGTTCGGATTACGTTTCCCACCGCAGCGTCCGCCCCCGAGCTGCGGGCGCCGCCGCTTTTTTGAATAGGGAGCCGGCGGCGTGTCCGCCGGCTCCCGTTTGGTTTTTACCAGTGTATCAAACTCCTGTTCCAAAAGCAACCGCCCCGCCGGCCCCCGGAAAAATTTTTGTCCACTGTTGCATATGTCACTGAACTATCACAATATTATGATAATCTAATATCAAGATTTGCGAAAAGAAGGTGAACGCCATGGAAAACCGGGCAGACTATACGGCGCAGGCAGCGCTATTGAAGGCGCTGTCCAACCCCATCCGGCTGGAGATCGTGCACAGCCTGCTGCTGGGCGGGTGCCGCAATGTCACCTGCATGGAGCGGGGCACGGGCATGTCCCAGTCCTGCATCTCCCAGCATCTGCAAAAGCTCCGCTCCGCCGGAGTGGTCACCGCCGAGCGCAGCGGCAACGAGGTATACTATCAGGCCGCATCCGCGGAGGTCGCCCGTCTGGTGGCGGCACTGTTTGGAGAGGAGGTTTCCAGCTATGTCCTATGATGTTCTGGTTATCGGCGGCGGCCCGGCGGGGCTTTCCGCGGCGCTGAACGTACGCGCCCGGGGCCGCAGCGTGCTGGTGGTCACCAATCCCCCGGAGGAAAATCCCCTCTGGCGGGCAGAGCGGGTGGACAACTATCTGGGCATGGGTGCAGTCACCGGCGCCCAGATGCTCTCGGACATGCGGGCCCAGGCAGAGGCCGCCGGTGCGGAGTTCCTCACCGGCCGGGCCCTGAGCGCCTCGTACATGATGGATAACTGGTATGTGAGCGTAGGCTCGGACATGGTCAATGCCCGGGCGGTGGTGCTCTCCGGCGGCGTGGCCCGTGGGAAGAAGTTCCCCGGTGAGCAGGAGTACCTGGGCCGGGGCGTCAGCTACTGCGCCACCTGCGACGGCATGCTCTACCGGGGCCGGTCCGTGGCGGTGCTGGGCTTTTCCGACTCGGCCCGCAAGGAGGCCGACTTCCTGCGGAGCATCGGCTGCACGGTATCCTATTTCCACCGGCCCAAGTCCTGCTCCATCGCCGGCGGGGACACGGTGGAGACCGTCACCTGCGACGGCGTGACGGAGGCGGTGGACTGCGTGTTCATCCTGCGGCCCACCATGGCCCCTACGGACCTGTTCCCGGGCCTTGCCACGGACAACGGCTATGTGACGGTGGACCGGCGCATGGCCACGAACCTGCCCGGTCTCTTCGCCGCGGGGGACTGCACCGGCGGCCCCCTCCAGGTGGCCAAGGCCGTGGGCGAGGGGCTGGTGGCCGGACAGAGCGCCGCCGCCTTTGCCGCGGACGCCGAGCGCAAAAGCCGCCAATCCCAGTCGTAACCCACATGGATACACATATAAATAAACCATAGAAACAACGAGAATACAAAACGAAAAGGAGATTATGACAATGGCAGTCAAGCATTTGAAAACCAACGAATTCAAGTCCGTGGTGGACGCAGCCCCTCTGGCGATGGTGGACTTCTGGGCCTCCTGGTGCGGCCCCTGCAAGATGCTCTCCCCGGTGATCGACTCCCTGGCCCAGCAGTTTGACGGCAAGGTGCTGGTGGGTAAGGTGAACGTGGACGAGGAGCCGGAGCTGGCCCGTCAGTTCGGCGTCATGAGCATTCCCACCGTGGTGTTTTTGAAGAACGGCAAGGAAGTGGACCGGAAGGTGGGCGTCATGCCCCCGGAGACCTTTGTCGCCGCCATCAACGCCAACCTGTAAGACCCAAGCAAAAAAAGAGGAGGCAGCCGCCTCCTCTTTTTTTCATGCATTGCCGGAAAAAACAGGCGGCAGGCATTTGCCTGCCGCCTGTTTCATTGTGTCGTTACGGTGCCGATCAGCACTTCTCGAAGATGGTGGCAACGCCCATGCCGCCGCCGATGCAGAGGGTAGCCAGACCCTTCTTGGCGTCGGGACGCTTCTGCATCTCGTGCAGCAGGGTGACGATGATACGAGCGCCGGAAGCGCCGACGGGGTGGCCCAGGGAGATGGCGCCGCCGTTGACGTTGACCTTGCTCA
>CABQCB010000269.1 GCA_902462475.1 uncultured Oscillibacter sp.
CCCCATCCCTCCGCCCCCGGCGGCAGAAAGGGCTCCGGCCCCTCCTCCCGCCCCGGCGGTCCCCATAATCCCGGCCCCGGCGGCCGCAGGCTGTCCGGCAAGTTCCGGCATAATCCCTAAGAAATGAGGTGGCTTCCGAATATGATGATCAAATATCCCATCCACAAGGTCGCAAAGGATTTCAAGCATGGCTCCAAGGAGCTCCCCTCCAAGGAGGTCATGGACATCCTCACCCAGTACGGACATCCCCCCAAGAACCACATGCAGCCCCTGACCGAGCAGGAGCTGGCCATTGTCTTTGAATACCTGACCCAGCACAATCAGGTGGAGTCCATCGCCTCCATCTATGAGGATGTGTACCACGAGCCCTCCAAGCCCGCCGCGCAGCAGGCCAAGCAGGCCCCCGCCGCCCACCAGAAGGGCGGGGCCTCCAAGCAGTCCGCCCACGGCCAGCAGGCCGCCGCCCCTCAGAGCGGCAAGCCCCAGCAGCAGGCCCGCTCCGGCGGCAAGCCCCAGCAGCAGGCCGTCCAGAGCCAGCCCGCATCCCGCATCCCCGCCAAGAAGGTGGTGGACACCCGCGGCAGCGGCGCGGTGAACCTGGATAAGTATGACGAGCGGTTGGAGAGTTTCACCACCGAGCGTCAGCAGCAGGGCGGCGGCAAGCAGAAGTTCCAGGGCCGCAACGCCCAGCGCCAGCGCGGCCGCCAGCAGGGCCCCGGCAACAAGCGCAAGCAGGAGGAGGCCGAGAAGATGCGCCGCCTCCAGCTGGAGATCGCCAAAAAAGCCCCGCTGAAGGTGATGATCCCCGACGAGATCGGCGTGGGCGAGCTGGCCTCCCGCATGAAAAAGACCGGCGCCGAGGTGGTCAAGGCCCTGATGAAGATGGGCGTGATGGCCTCCCTCAGCGAGATCATCGACTACGACACCGCCGCCCTGGTGGCTATGGAGCTGGGCTGCAAGGTGGAGAAGGAGGTCGTGGTCACCATCGAGGAGAAGCTGATCGACACCACCGAGGACAAGGAGGAGGACCTCCAGCCCCGCGCCCCCGTGGTAGTGGTCATGGGCCACGTTGACCACGGTAAGACCTCCCTGCTGGACTATATCCGCCACGCCAACGTGGTCTCCGGCGAGGCGGGCGGCATCACCCAGCACATCGGCGCCTATCAGGTGGACGTCAAGGGCAGCCCGGTCACCTTCCTGGACACCCCCGGCCATGAGGCCTTCACCGCCATGCGCGCCCGGGGCGCGATGATCACCGATGTGGCCATCCTGGTGGTGGCCGCCGACGACGGCATCATGCCCCAGACCGTGGAGTCCATCAACCATGCCAAGGCGGCCAATATACCCATCATCGTGGCCATCAACAAGATGGATAAGCCCGAGGCCAACCCCGAGCGCATCAAGCAGCAGCTCACCGAGTATGAGCTGGTGCCCGAGGAGTGGGGCGGCGAGACCATCATCTGCCCCATCTCCGCTAAGACGGGCATGGGCATTGAGAACCTGCTGGAGATGGTCACCCTTACCGCCGAGATGCGGGAGCTGAAGGCCAACCCCAACCGCTCCGCCCACGGCACCGTCATCGAGGCCCGGCTGGACAAGGGCCGGGGCCCTGTGGCCACCCTGCTGGTCCAGAACGGTACGCTCCATCAGGGGGACGTCATCATCGCCGGCATGGCGGTGGGACGCGTCCGGGCCATGACCGATTACAAGGGCAACAAGGTCACATCCGCTGGCCCGTCCGTCCCCGTGGAGATCATCGGCATGGGTGAGGTGCCCGGCGCGGGCGACGACTTCCACGCCGTGGCCGACGAGCGCATGGCCCGGGAACTGGTGGAGCAGCGCAAGCAGGAGATGAAGAATGCCACCACTGGCGCGGCCAAGCAGAAGGTATCCCTGGAGGAGCTGTTCAGCCAGATCCAGGCCGGTGAGATGAAGGACCTGAACCTCATTGTCAAGGCCGACGTCCAAGGCTCCGCCGAGGCGGTGAAGGCCAGCCTAGAAAAACTCAGCAACGAGGAAGTCCGGGTGCGTGTCATCCACTGCGCCGTGGGGGCCATCAACGAGTCCGACGTGATGCTGGCCACCACCTCTAACGCCATCATCGTGGGCTTCAACGTCCGCCCGGACAAGAACGCCGCAGACTCCGCTGCCCGCAACCATGTGGATATGCGCATGTACCGGGTCATCTATGACGCCATCAACGAGATCGAGGCCGCCATGAAGGGCATGCTCTCTCCCAAGTTCCGGGAGGTGGCCCTGGGTGAAGCCGAGGTGCGCCAGGTGTACAAGATCACCGGCGTGGGCATCGTGGCTGGCTGCTATGTCACCGAGGGCAAGGTGGCCCGCAACGCCCAGGTGCGTCTGGTGCGGGACGGCATCGTGATCCACGAGGGCGTCATGAGCTCTTTGCAGCGCTTCAAGGACAGCGTCAAGGAGGTCGCCCGGGGCTATGAGTGCGGCATCACCATCGAGAAGTACCAGGACATCAAGGAGGGCGACATCATCGAGGCCTTCCAGATGGAGCAGATTGAGGTCTGAGCCCGACTGGGGCCTCATCGCAGATGGGGCGGCGCGATAAGCGCCGTACAAGCGTTTTCGCCGGAGGCGAAAACCTTGGCGCAGGGGCAATTCACTTGCCCCGAGCAGGATGAAACGG
>CABQCB010000270.1 GCA_902462475.1 uncultured Oscillibacter sp.
GGCAAGATCCACTCCGACATCGAGCGGGGCTTCATCCGGGCGGAGGTCATCGCCTTTGAGGACATGATGAAGTGCGGCAGCGTGAACGCTGCCCGGGAAAAGGGCCTTCTGCGCAGCGAGGGCAAGGAATACGTGGTGCAGGACGGCGACATGATCTACTTCCGCTTCAACGTCTGATCCGCATCAAAACGAACAGAAAACACCCCCGAGGCCCAAGCCTCGGGGGTGTTTTGTTTCCTTATTCGTGGATCTTCAGCTCCAGCACGTCGGGCCGGGCATAGTGGCCGCAGCCGTCGAACTCCATGCGGCTGGCGGGCACCTGCTCCATGTCCAGATCGGCGTAGATGATGGCCTCCTTGTCCCAGACGGGCTCGGTCACATAGTGGCCGTAGGGGTCCACCACGCAGCTGCCGCCCCGGCAGACGATGTCGCTGAGCCGGGCGATCTCCTCGGGACAGTGCAGGTCCTTGGGGTACATGTCCCGGGTGAAGTACATATCGCAGTTGATGAAGAAGCAGTGGCCCTCGATGGCGATGTGGCGGATGGTGGCCTGCCACTCCTCGTTGTCGTTGGTGTTGGGAGAGAGGTAGAGGGTCACGCCCTTTTCGTACAGGGCCACCCGCGCCAGGGGCATGTAGCTCTCCCAGCAGATCATGCTGCCCATGGGGCCCCAGGGCGTCTGGGCCATGGGGAAGTAGTCCCGGTTGGCGTCGCCCCACACCACCCGCTCGGCGCCGGTGGGCTTGAGCTTGCGGTGGACCGTGACCAGCTCGCCTTCGGGAGAGAACACCAGATTGGTGTTGTACAGCGTGGCGGACAGGGCGTCCCGCTCGCTGACGCCGATGCTCACCCAGGCGTTTGCGGCCTTGGCCGCCTGGCCCAGGCGCTCCGTCTCCGGGCCGGGCACCAGAATGGAGTTATCGTAGTAGACCTTCCAGTCCTTGCGGCCGTCGGCGTTGCGGCTGCCGACGGTGAAGCCGAAGGTCATGCCATAGGGATAACCGGGGATAAACAGCTCAGGGAAGACGATCAGCTCGGCGCCTTTTCCGGCGGCCTCGGCGATCAGGCCCAGGGCCTTGTCGGTACAGGCGTCCTTGCAGAACATAACGGGGGCGGCCTGCACCACCGCGATCTTGCACACGGGTTTCATGTCTTTCATGGAGGGGCTCCTTTCCGGCGCCCGCATGCCGGGCGCGGTGTAGTTTGACGCCGGTCTTCGCCGGCGGGACTTGACTCTATCCTACCCGATTCGGCCCGTGGGCGCAAGAGGGGTATGCGGCCTTTTGGGGCAAAAGGGGAAAATAAAAAATATTTAGATTTAATTTACATATTGACTTTTATAAAATTAAAGTTTATATTCATTTTATGAAAGGCGGTGCGACGATGACCTCTATACCGGAGTGGATGGAGGGCCTGGAGGACGAGGACCTGGCCTTCATCAAAAAATTTGTGCTCGCGTCGGGTTCCCTCAAGGAGGTGGCGTCGGTTTACGGCGTCAGCTACCCCACGGTGCGGCTGCGGCTGGACCGGCTCATCCAGAAGATCCAGCTGGCGGAGTCGGCGGAGCCGGACGAGTACGTGGCGCTTGTCAAGCGCCTGGCAGTGGACGACAAGCTGGATGTGGAGACGGCGAAGATCCTGATCGGCGCCTATCGAAAGACGAAGGAGGCAACGTGAAATGAGAATGGCGGCGAGAACGACGACCGGACTGCTGGTGTTTTTGCTGATTTTGTTGGTGGGCGGTATTTTGCTGGAGATCTTCCTGGCCCGGCGGAAGGCCAAGTGGCCGGGGCTGGCGCTGCCGGGGCTGACGTTTTTGTATACCCTGGTCATGGTGCTGAATATAACGTCCGTGGGCCATGGTGCCCACTGGGGGGCGCTGCTGGGCACGCTGGTGCTGGGCAACATCCCCACGGTCATCCTGCTGGCCATCTACTTTGCCTGCCGGGAAAAGCAGGGAAGGAACAAGGAGCAGGACAAAATGCGCATTGAGGATCTTTGAATCCCGGATGCTTTGAAAAAGAGGCGCTTCCGACGGAAGCGCCTCTTTTTTCGTTTACCAGACTGCCACCTGGCCGTCGCTGCGGGGCTCGCTGGCGCCGCACAGGACGCCCTCGTCGTTGCGCCAGATGATCTCGCCGCGGCCGAAGCCGATGGGGTCGGCCTTGACCACGATGTCGTGGCCGGCCCGCTGGAGGGCCTGGGCCAGATCATTGGGGAAGGACTGCTCTACCTCGATGGTGTTGCCGCCCACCCACTGCCAGCGGGGATGGTCCAGCGCTGCCTGGGGATTCATGCCGTATTCCACAGTGTTGAGCACCACCTGCAGATGGCCCTGGGGCTGCATGAAGCCGCCCATGACGCCGAAGGGACCGATGGGCTTGCCGTCCTTGGCAAGGAAGCCGGGGATGATGGTGTGGTAGGGCCGCTTGCCGGGCGCCACGCAGTTGTCACTGGCGGGGTCCATGGAGAAGTTGTTGCCCCGGTTCTGCATGGCGATGCCTGTGCCCGGCACCACCACGCCGGAGCCGAAGCCCATGTAGTTGGACTGGATGTAGGAGATCATGTTGCCCTCGCCGTCGGCGGCGCACATGTACACCGTGCCGCCCCGGATGGGGTCGCCGGGCTCCGGCAGCCGGGCGCGGTCGCCG
>CABQCB010000271.1 GCA_902462475.1 uncultured Oscillibacter sp.
CCTGGGCATGGGCGACATGCTCTCCCTCATCGAAAAGGCCCAGGCGGCCTATGATGAAAAGCAGGCCGCCAAGCTGGAAGAGAAGCTGCGCAAAAACAGCTTCACCCTCCAGGACTATTACGAGCAGCTCCAGCAGATCCGCGGCATGGGCGACCTGAGCCAGATCGCGGGCATGCTGCCCGGCGGCCTTGGCAAGCAGCTCTCCGGGGCCACCATCGACGAAAAGCAAATGGCCCACACGGAGGCCATCATCCTCTCCATGACGCCCCAGGAGCGGGAGAATCCCCAGATCCTGGGTGCCAGCCGGAAAAAGCGCATCGCCGCCGGCTGCGGCTTGCAGGTGGTGGATGTGAACCGCCTTTTGAAGCAGTTCGACATGATGCAGCAGCTGACCAAGCAGATGACCCGGGGCCGGCTGCCCGGCATGCGGGGCCCGAAAATGGGCTTTGGCCGCAAGAAGCGTTCCCGCTGAGATATAGATGCTCTCGCATTTATAGATAGATTTTTTAACAAAGAAATTTTTGGAGGTAACAAACTATGGTTAAGATCAGACTGCGCCGCATGGGCGCCAAGAAGGCTCCCTTCTACCGTGTTGTGGTGGCCGATTCCCGCTTCCCCCGCGACGGCCGCTTCATTGAGGAGATCGGCATCTACAATCCCTGTGTCTCCCCCGCTGAGATCAAGATCGACACCGAGCGCGCTCAGGCCTGGATCAAGTCCGGCGCCCAGCCCACCGACACCGTCAGAGCTCTGCTGAAAAAAGTGGAAGTCCTCTGATCCGGAGGACGGAGCATGAAGGACTTGCTGCTCTACATCGCCAGAAACCTTGTGGATGATCCCGATGCCGTCTCCGTTACGGAGATCCAGGGCGATCAGGAGCTGACGTTGGAGCTGCGCGTCGCCCCCGACGACATGGGCAAGGTGATCGGCCGCCAGGGCCGCATCGCCAAGGAGATCCGGACCGTGATCCGCTCCTACGCCCAGCGTACCGGCGTAAAGGTTTCCGTTGACATTGTGGACTAACGCGCATACGCGCGAAAAGAGAGAGGAGCCTTGTGCCCCTCTCTCTTTTTGACCCTCACGGCCGCCGCTCCAGCAATCGGATGATCTCCGAGAGCCCCAGCAGCAAGCCGCCGTATACCGCGGCGTTGACCCAGATGGCCCCCATCTGGATCACGGCGCTCAGCCAGCCGGCATAGTCCGCCGTCATCCAGAACATGGCAAGACCCAGCACGGCCCCGCCGATGAACAGCACCATGGCCACGATGCGCAGTGCCCGGCTGATGAGATTCTCTCTTGCGGCCGGCGCCGTTTCCTCGTCCTCGCTCTCCATCTCGTGGAGCTGGGCCAGCAGGTCCTCTTTCTCCTCCATATGCGTTTCTCCTTTCCCTGGGGTTTTCAGCGTGGTTTCAGCATACCACATCGGTACCGCAGACGCAAGCGCCCCTTGCCTGTCCGGCCAAAAGAGGCTATACTACTTCTATCAACAAAAGGAGGCTTCCCCCATGAAGCTGGATACCATCAAAGTCGGGAAGATCGTGGGCGCCCACGGCATCCGGGGCGAGGTGCGGGTGCAGCCCCGGGACGCAGATCCCCATTTTCTCACCGGCTTTTCCACATTTTTGCTGGACGGCCAGAGCGTCCGGCCCACCGCCAACCATGTGCACAAAAACATCGTGCTCATGAAATTCCCCGGCGTGGATGACATGAACGCCGCCCTGGCCCTGCGGGACAAGGTGCTCTCCATCCGCCGCGCCGACGCACAGCTGCCCGAGGGCGTATATTTTGACGACGAGCTGCTGGGCCTGGAGGTGTTCGATGCCGACACCGGTGCCCAGCTGGGCGAGCTGGTGGCCGTGGAGTCCTATCCCGCCCACAAGGTCTACACCGTCCGCGGCGATCGGGAATACCTGATCCCCGCGGTGCCGGGTGCCTTCATCGTCTCCACGGACCTGGATGCCAACCGAATGGACGTGCATGTATGGGAGGGAATGGCCAGTGATGAACATTGATATCCTCACCCTCTTCCCCGACGCGGTGACCGCCTACACCGGCGTGAGCATCCTGGGGCGGGCCCAGGAGCGGGGCTACATCGCCATCCGCGCCCACCAGATCCGCCAGTTTACCACCAACAAGCAGATGCAGGTGGACGACTATCCCTACGGCGGCGGCCGGGGCGCCGTCATGCAGGCGGACCCCCTCTACCGCTGCTGGGCCCATGTGGTGGAGACCTACGGCCCGGGCCGGACCATCTTCCTCTCCCCCTGCGGCCGCACGTTCACCCAAACCGTGGCCCGGGAGCTGAAGGACCGCTATGACCACCTGATCTTGGTGTGCGGCCATTACGAGGGCGTGGACCAGCGGTTTTTGGACGAATGCGTGGACGAGGAGATCAGCATGGGCGACTTCGTCCTCACCGGCGGCGAGCTGCCTGCCATGGCGGTGGCGGACGCCGTGTGCCGCATGGTGCCCGGTGTGCTGCCGGACCCGGAGTGCTTTGAAGAGGAGTCCCACTGGAACGGGCTGCTGGAATATCCCCAATACTCCCGCCCCGCCGTGTGGCACGACCGGGCCGTGCCGGAGATCCTGCTCTCCGGTGACCACGGGAAAGTGGCCGCCTGGCGGAAAAAGGAGAGCTACAAG
>CABQCB010000272.1 GCA_902462475.1 uncultured Oscillibacter sp.
TCCTGGTCGCCGCAGTTGTGGATGCCGCAGCCGGCCACGATCTCCACATCGCAGTTCTCTCCGATGTAGAAGTCGTTGTACACCACTTCCTGGATGCCCGGCTTGGTGATGATGGCGGGAATGTAGCACTTCTCGCCCACGGTGCCGTCCAGGATGTGGATGTCGATGCCGCTCTTGCCGTCGGTGCGGCTGTCGATCTTGATATGCTCCGTGGACTCCCGACCGTCACAGCCGCAGTCCTTGCGGATGTTGAAGGCGCCCACGGGCTTGCCCAGCATGTCCGCGATCTTCTCCAGAAGCTCGCGGTCGATCTCGTTTTCCATCATTGTGCAGCGCCTCCCTTCGTCATGAGCACCGGGCAGCCGCCGGTAGTGTCCGCCAGGATCTGGGGCAGGATGTCCCGGGCGCTGCCCCGGTGGCGGATGGCCCCGTCACCCACCACGATGACCTCGTCCGCCAGGGAGATGATGCGCTCCTGGTGGGAGATGATGATCATAGTGGCGGTGCCGTTGGCGTGGATCTGTTCAAAGGTCTCCGTCAGCCGGGCAAAGCTCCACAGGTCGATGCCCGCCTCCGGCTCGTCGAAGATCATCAGCTGGCTGTTCCGGGCCAGGATGGAGGCGATCTCAATGCGCTTGACCTCGCCGCCGGAGAGGGACACGTCCACCTCCCGGTCCAGATAGTCGTTGGCGCACAGGCCCACCTTCGTCAGGTACTGGCAGCAGCGGTCCTTGGAGAGCTTTTCATCGCCGCTGGCCAGCGTCAGCAGGTCGCGGACAGTCAGGCCCTTGAACCGGGGGGGCTGCTGGAAGCCGTAGCTGATGCCCAGGCGCGCCCGCTCCGTGATGCCAAGATCGGTGATGTCCTGCCCGTTCCAGAGGATCTGGCCGGCAGTGGGCTTCACCAGACCCATGATGATCTTGGCCAGGGTAGTCTTGCCGCCGCCGTTGGGGCCGGTAAACACCACCAGCTTGTGGTCATCGATGGTAAGGGAAATATCATTTAAAATGCCCAGCGTACTGTCCCCTTCCTGGACAGTATAGCTGATATGCTTCAGTTCCAGCATGGAACGAAACCTCCTTCTTGGGAAAAATGCTCACAGCTTGTCTATTTTAGCAGAAACGGCAAAAAATTGCAACGGATGCCTTGGTTTTTCCCAGGGTATTTTAACCGGAATGGGCGTTTTTTACCTGTGGCACATGCAACAGGCACAGTTTTTTTCTCCGCGCATATACTGGGAGGAAAAGGAGGGACTTTTTATGGAACAAGATCGCCCGTCCGTTCTGGACCTGCGCCGCAGCGCCCAGGTATGGCAGCGGGTGGCTCCGGGCATGGAGCCGTTCCCCACCACCGATCCGGCCATTGCCGCCATGGCGCCCCAGACGGCCGCAGCCGAGCCCACCGCCCAGACATCCCCCGCCGTACAGGAGACGGCCCCGGCGCAGCCGACTGCCTCCAGCGCAGCCTCGACCGGCATGTACCCTGCCCCCGCCAATCTGCCCGGCGCCGTCATGGACCCCTGCTGCATGGGCTCCGCCGCGGCCGACATGCTGGACGTCATCACCGGCTTTGTGGATGAGTGCCTGACCCAGTGCCGCCAGCTGAATCTGCTCTCCCGGCAGGGCCCCGTCTGGGCCCGGCAGAAGCTGCGCCAGGCAGCGGCGGAGGAAGAGGCTCATGCCAAGCGGCTGCTGGCGGTGTACTACCTGATCACAGGCACCTGCTACCACCCGCCCGTGTGCCGCCCCTGTCCCCGGCAGGGAGGCTGGTGCGCCGCCCTGCGGGAGCAGTATCACCTGGCCGCCTGCACCGCCTTCAACTACGCCCGCGCCGCTGACGGCACTACTGACCCGTGCCTTTCCCGGCTGTTCAGTGAGCTGAGCCAGCGGGAATACCAAAGCGCTGAAGTGCTGACCGCCCTGCTGGAGCAGAGCCTCCGGTGCTGATATTTTCATTGCGTCAGGGCCGCGGATATGGTATGATGGGCCAAAGAGGACCGCTCCAGGCAGCGGCGAAACGGAGGCACACAGGATGAAGAAGATCATCACCATCAGCCGGGAATACGGTGCCGGCGGCCACTCCATCGGCAAGCAGGTAGCCCAGCAGCTGGGCATTCCCTTTTATGACAAGGACATTCTCCGGGAATCCGTGAAAGCCAGCGGCTTTGATACAGAGCTGGTGGAGACGGAAGAGGAGGACAGCTCCCGGGCGGACTCGTTCTTCCGGAGCCTTTGCTCCATCTCCAGCGCCTATTACCGCGACTCCCAGGAGGCCATCCACGACGTGCAGAAAGCCGTGATCCTCCGCTTTGCCCAGCAGGGCCCCTGCGTGATCCTGGGCCGCTGCGCCGACGAATTTCTGCGGGAGGCCGGTATGGACTGTGTCAACGTGTTCATCCACGCCGACGATGTGCACCGGGCCGTCCGGGTCAGCGAGCTGATCGGCAGCACCAACGCCACCGAGATCCAGAAGCTCATGGCCAAGAAGGACGCCAGCCGCCATACCTATTACACCCGCTACACCGGCAAAAAGTGGGGCGACAGCCACAACTATGACCTGACGCTGGACAGCGGCACCCTGGGCTATGACCTTTGCGTCAAGCTCATCGTGGCGGCCGCTCAGGC
>CABQCB010000273.1 GCA_902462475.1 uncultured Oscillibacter sp.
GCCGGCCACTTTGCGGGCCAGGTGCTGGAGGCTCTGCTCCCGCTTTTCCCGGTAGCCCTCGGCGTCCAGCTGCACACGCACCCGGCCGCTGGCGCTGCGGTTGACCGCGTAGCTGGTCAGCTGCTGGATGGCGTCCAGGGTCTCGCCCCGGCGGCCGATGAGGGCGCCCAGGTTCTCCCCTTCCAAAATGACCTTATAGCGGCCCTTTTCCGGCAGGTACACCCGTACCTGGGCAGGGCTTTCCATCTGCTCGAGCAGGCCAGAGAGGAACGTGCGGATGGCTGCGGCCTTCTCGTCGTCCACTTCCTCGCCCAGATCCTGGAGCGCCTGAGGCGCCGGCGTCTCCTTCACAGGCGCCTTGGCCTGCTTGGGCTCCTTTTTCTTCTCCGGGCGGCGCTCGGCGCTCTTTTCCTGCTTCTTCTCCTGCTTGGGGGCGGGCGCCTCGGCCGGCTTTTCCGGGGCCTGGGGTGCCTGAGGCACCTCCTCGGCGGCGGTGTCCTCGCCGTAGCTCACCCGCACCTTGGCCGGGCAGCTGCCCAGGCCCAAAAAGCCGGACTTTGCCCGCTCCAGGATCTCCACGGACACGTCGTCCCGGTCCAGGCCCAGCTGGGCCAGAGCCTTGGCGACGGCCTCGTCCTCCGTCTTGCCCGTTACCTCGATAAACTCTCTCATAACGGCTCCTTACTGTTCACTGTCATAGCGGTCGGCCTTGTAGGAACGACCCCGGGCATAGGGGCGGTCGCCGATCCGGCCGGCCTCGCTGGTGGTAATCTTCTTCTTGGTGGCCTTGGCCTCCTGGGCAGCCCGCTGCTTTTCCTTCAGCGTCATCTTGGGCGCGGGCTCCTGGCGCAGCTTCTCCTGCTGGCGGCGGCCCTCCTCCATGCGGCGCTGCCGGTCGGCCTGACGGGCCTCATACCGGGCAGTTTCCTCTTCTTCCAGCTTCTTGTTGTAGAACTTGCCCATGAGAAGCTCCTGGACCATGGAGATCAGGCTCTGGGCGATCCAGTACACACCCAGGGCGGCGGGCATGATGAACGCGAAGTACACGCTCATCAGCGGCATCATGTACATCATGGTCTTGGTGGTGCCGGCGCCGGGGCCGTCCATGCCGGGCTGCTGCTTCATGGTGATGCGGGAGAACAGCAGCTGGCTGCCGCCGGCCAGCAGAGGGATGAGGATCATGCCGATGACCACGCCGCTGATGGCGAACGTGGACACCACGCTCCAGGGCGTGGCGGAAAGGTCCAGACCCAGGAAGTTGTAGTTCATGTTGATCCAGCCGTCGATGCCGGAGGTGAGCTCGGGCATGGAGCTGGCGATCTTGGCAAGGCCGATCTGGCCATAGGGGGACAGCTGCGTCACGCCGTCCACCACCACAGCGGCGCCGTCCTTCATCTGCACGATGGAAGACATGTCCACGCCGGCGGCGGTGACTGCGTTCACCAGCTGCTGCACCACATCCTCACCCAGCATCATGAAGTGGGTGATGGGCTGGCGGATGATGGAGTACAGAGCCAGCAAAATGGGCAGAGGCAGGAAGCTCCACAGGCAGCCGCTCATGGGGTTGACCCCCTCCTCGGCGTAGAACTTCTGCATTTCCTCGTTCATCTTCGCCTGGTTGTTGGCGTACTTCTTCTGGATCTCCTTCATCTTGCCGCTCATGCGGTTCATGCGCACCATGCTCTTTTTGGACTTCATCTGGAAGGGCAGCAAAATGAGCTTGATGGCCAGGGTGAAGAGGATGATGGCGACGCCGTAGGAGCCTGTCAGATTATAGAACAGGCGCAGCAGCGCCGCGAACGGGATACAGATGTAGTATCCGATGGTACCGAAAAATCCCATTTGGATTTTTTCCTCCGTCCTTCTTTGGTTTTGAGTCTGCGCTCAGGGTACCGGGTCATACCCGCCCTTGTGAAACGGATTGCAGCGCAGGATCCTGCGAAACGCCATCCAGCCGCCTTTTAGGGCGCCGTATTTTTCGATGGCCTCCAGGGCGTATTGGGAGCAGGTGGGGATATAGTTGCAGCAGGGCGGCCGCAGCGGAGAGATCTCCCGCCGGTAAAACCGGATCATGGCCAGCAGGATACGCTTCATGTCCGCTCCTCCAGCACGTCCAGCTTGCGGCAAAGCCGCAAAAAGGAATCGTTGAGTTCTTTCCAGGGCGCGCTCACCGCGCGGGACCTTGCCACCAGGACAAAATCATAGCCCTGGCGCAACGCGCCGCCGTTGAGCCGGTACACCTCCCGCAGCCGGCGGCGGGCGCGGTTGCGCACCACCGCATGGCCCAGCTTCACGGAGACCGTGACGCCCAGGCGGTTATGCCCCAGCTTGTTTTTCCGGCAATAGAGCACCATGCTCCCGCTCACCGCCGACGCGCCGCGCCGGTAGAGATTGCGGAACTGATGGTTCTCCTTCAGTGTGACCGCTCGCTTCATTGCTCTCCCCTGCCCATTCTGCCTGGAAACTCTTCTAGGGACGGAGGAATCCACATGAAATTCCCGCCGTCCCTAAGACGTCTTTTTATCAAGTGTCTCCCGCGCGCTTCCGTTTCGCTCAGTGGGTCAGGCGGGCGCGGCCCTTGGCGCGGCGACGGGCCAGGACCTTGCGGCCGT
>CABQCB010000274.1 GCA_902462475.1 uncultured Oscillibacter sp.
GGTATAGGCGCCGGTGGACTCGATGATGTACTCGGCGCCGCAGTCGTCCCAGGGAATGAGCGAGGCGTCGCTCTCACTGTACACCCGGATCTTTTTGCCGTTGATAATCAGGTGCCGCTCGTCCCGCTCCACCGTGCCCTGGAACGTGCGGAACACGGAGTCGTATTTCACCTGATAGACCATGTAGTCCAGGTCCGCGTTGCGCAGGTTGATGCCGCAGGGCTGATAGCTGCTGCTGCCCCGCTCTACCATGATCCGCAGCGCCACCCGCCCGATCCGTCCGAAGCCGTTGATGCCTACTTTGATCGCCATGCCGTCTTGCCTCCTGTTGGTTGATTTTGCCGCCGGGGCGGCGTGGCCTTATTGTATCACAGGTTGCTTAATTTTTCCTCGTTATTTACGTAAAATTTACGCCATGAATTGCGCAAGAAAATCGGACAGGTTGTATAATGGAAGCAATACGGCAGGCGCGCCGGTTTTTCGACAAGATTCGACAAAATTCTTGTTTTTGCGACGGCGGTTTGCTATGCTTGAGGTAATACAGCCAGGGTTTTCCTGGGTTTGACGGGCCCGGCTGTGCAAATGCTACCATTCGGTGCCCACGGCATCGGAAAGGAGACCTCATGGAGCCGGATTTTGAAGATCTTTCCCTGCTGTTTCCGAACCTGGCCGCCCAGCTGCGCAACACCCTGAGCACCATGCGTCTGGCGGCGTCCCAGCTGGCGCCGTCCCGTCAGCGGGAGCAGGACCCGGCGCTGGACGCCAAGGCCGCGCTGCTGGACCAGAGCTACTACCAGCTTCTGCGCCTGGCCAACAACCTCTCGGACGCGGCGCTGCTGCGCCAGCAGGGGCCCCTTGCCCTGAAGGATACCGATCTGGTGGAGCTGGTGGGCGATGTGTGCCGCCGCTCGGAGCCCCTGGCCACGGAGCTGGAGCTGACGCTGCGGTTCGTGTGCCGGATGGAACGCCATGTGTGCGCCGCGGCGCCCCGGGAGCTGGAGCGCCTTTTATACCATCTTTTGTCCAATGCCTTTAAATTCACCCCTGCCGGCGGCACGGTCACCGTGGAGCTGAAAACGGCGGGCAAGCAGGTCTTGCTGTCGGTGGAGGACACAGGCCGGGGCATCGAGCCGGACCGGCTGGAGACCCTTTTTGACCGCTGCCTCCACGAGAGCCTCATGGACCCCCGGCCCCATGGCCTGGGCCTGGGGCTGGCGCTGTGCCGGGCCATCGCCCAGGGACACGGGGGCAGCATCATGGCCCAGTCCCGTGAGGGCCGGGGCAGCCGCTTCACCGTCTCGCTGCCGGACCGGCGGGCGGAAAACGGCACGGTGAGCGATATCCCGCTGGACTATACCGGCGGCTTCAACCGGACGCTTTTATATTTGGCGGACGCGCTGCCGTCCCGGGCGTTTTTGGTGCGGTATCAGGGATGATGGGCGGGGGAGCACTCCCCCGCTTCCCTTTTGCCCGAAAATCGGGTACAATAGGGGCGAACACCACGAAGGAGGAACATCCATGTCACCAAAGAGAGTTTGTCTTGCCATGAGCGGCGGTGTGGACAGCGCCGCGGCGGCGCTGCTGCTGCGCCGGCAGGGATACGAGGTCCACGCTGTGACGCTGCGCCTGCGCCCGGGGGACGACCGAAGCGGCGTGTGCGGCTCGGAGGACGACATCGCCCTGGCCCAAAAGGTGGCGGCGGCCATGGGCGTGGAGCACACGGTGCTGGATCTTTGCGGGCTGTTCCGGGACACGGTCATGAAACATTTCACCGCCGAATACGTCCGGGGCCGGACGCCCAACCCCTGCGTGGACTGCAACCGGGAGATCAAGTTCGGCGCGCTGATGGACTGGGCCCTGGACCACGGCATGGATGCCCTGGCCACCGGCCACTACGCCCGGGTGGACTACGATGAGGCCACCGGCCGGTGGCGGCTGCTGCGGGGGCTGGACCGGCGCAAGGACCAGAGCTATTTCCTCTTCCAGCTGACCCAGGCCCAGCTCGCCCACTTGCTGCTGCCGGTGGGCGGATACGAAAAGGGCGACATCCGGGCGCTGGCGGCGGACCACGGCCTGGAAAACGCCCAAAAGCCCGACAGCCAGGATATCTGCTTCGTGCCGGACGGAGACTATGCCGCCTTTTTGGAGCGGCAGGGCGTGACGCTGCGCCAGGGAAACTTTGTGGATGCGTCCGGCCGGGTGCTGGGGCCCCACCGGGGGCTGGAGCGGTACACCACCGGCCAGCGCAAGGGCCTGGGCGTCAGCGCCGGGGAGCCGGTGTACGTGCTGCGCAAGGACCTTGCAAGCGGCGACGTGGTACTGGGGCCGGACAGCGCCCTCTATACCCGTACCCTCACGGCGGAGCGGGTGAACTGGATCTCCATCCCGGAGCTGACGGAGCCCATGGCCGTCACCGCCAAGACCCGGTACAGCCAGCGGGAGGCGGAGGCGGTGCTCTATCCCCTGCCGGGCGGCGCCGTGCGGGCGGAGTTCCGGGAGCCCCAGCGGGCCGTCACCGCCGGGCAGGCCACGGTCTTTTACGACGGCGAGGCCGTGGTGGGCGGCGGCATCATCTGCTAAAACGCAAAACGGGCGCCG
>CABQCB010000275.1 GCA_902462475.1 uncultured Oscillibacter sp.
CCTCCAGCTGCAGATGGGTGCTGCGGAAAGAGTCCACAGGGCCCAGATCCAGCTCCTTGAGGATGTTCAGTGCCATGAGGGTGCAGATGCCGTGGCCGTTGGGCGGGATCTCGTAGACGTCGTAGCCCTTGTAGTTGACGGAGATGGGCTCCACCCACTGGGGCTGGTAGGCCGCCAGGTCCTCCTTGCGCAGGAAGCTGTCGAACTGGCGGAAGTAGGCATCGATCTTGTCGGCCAGAGCGCCCCGGTAGAAGCTCTCGGCATTGGTGGCGCCGATCTCCCGGAGCGTGGCGGCATGGTCCTTCAGAACCAGCACGTCGCCGGGGCCCAGGCACTTGCCGCCGGGCAGGAAGGTATCGAACCAGCCCTGGACGCTCTTGTCCGTTTCAATGGCCTTGCGGAACTTGGCAAGGTTTCTGGGCCAGCCGCTGCCCACGGCGGGCTGGAGCACATAGCCCTCCTCAGCGTATCGGGCGGCGGGCTCCACCACCTGAGAAAGAGGCAGACGGCCGAAGCGCTTGGAAAGAGCGGCCCAGCCGGCGGGGGTGCCGGGCACGGTGACCGGCAGCATGCCCAGCACGGGCATCTCCTTGAAGCCCCGGGACTGGAGGGCCTCCAGGGTCATGGCGGCGGGAGCCGGACCGCTGGCGTTGAGGCCGTAGAGCTTGTCCTTCACCCAAACCAGGGCGAAGGCGTCGGAGCCGATGCCGTTGGCGGTGGGCTCCACCACCGTCAGTGCGGCGGCGGTGGCGATCATGGCGTCGATGGCGTTGCCGCCCTGCTTGAGGATCTCCAGACCCGCCTGGGCGGCCAGGGGGTTGGCGGTGGCCACCATGCCCCGCCGGCCGTAGACCACGCTGCGGCGGGAGGCATAGGGGTAAGACATAGCGTCAAAGGAGAAATTCATGAAAGCTGCGCTCCTTTCTCACAGGATGGAGGCGAAGATGCCTGCCACGATGATGGAGAGGGTGGTGACGGAGGCAAGGCCGGCCACCACGAAGCGGGGCATGATCTTGCCCAGGATGTACTCCTTCTCCTCCTCGTTCTCGGCCAGAGCCAGAGCCACCTCGTTGGAGATGAGGTAGGTAGAGGGGAAGCCCAGCATCTGGCACATGGCGATGCCGAAGGACAGGCTCCGGGAGCCCATGATCTTCCAGCAGGGCAGCACGCACATGATGATGAGGGAGGCCACGATGGTGGCGGCGAAGATGACCACCACATAGAACGCCAGCGTGGCGATGTCGCCCACGGAGATGTTGGCCAGGGCGGGGATGATGGCGGCGAACACCACCATGGTAATGAGGCCGGAGGCCTTGCCCTTGTCCAGCACCTTTTCGGGGATCAGGCCCGCCTCACACAGCACGACGGACAGCACCAGGGCGATGATGGAGTAGTTGATGGGGGTCACGGTGCCCAGCCACACGGAGATGAAGCCGCCGAACACGGTGATGAAGATGCAGGTGTTGGAGGTGTAGAAGCGGTCGTGCTTCTGGCAGAACTTCACCTTCTGCTTGCCGTCCTTGGGAGCAGGCGCGGCGGAGAGGGTAATGCCCTGGGCCTTCTTTTCCCGGTACTCGTCCAGCAGATGACGGGCCTCGATCAATCCGCAGCGGGAGACGATGGGCGTGCCCACGAACTTCTGCACGGCGAAGACCACGGCGGGCAGCATGGCGGCCAGGGTCAGGCCCTTGGCCACGGCGGCGTCGGTCATGATCTGGGTGGCCACCAGGGCGCCGTTGATGACGGGGATGCTCACCAGGGCGGCGTCCCGGCCGATCAGGGGGATCACCAGCAGGATACCGATGACGGCGGCGGCCATGCCGATGACAGAGGTGACCACCGTGCGCCACTCATCCAGCAGCTGGCGCAGGTTGATCATGGTGCCCATGTGGAACACCAGCATGGGGGTGGCCCAGCTGGAGGCGGCGGTCAGGCCGGCCTGGTCAATGATGTCGGCGGGGACGATCTTGAACAGAAACAGCAGCAAAAAGCTGATCAATACCACAAAGATGGATGAAAGCTTCGCCTTGGTCCAGATGCCCAGCCAGTCACCAATGACGAACAAACCCAGCACTATGGAAAAATAAAGCATATACCCAAGCATATATTTCCCTCCCGTATTTCTTTTTTTTGATAATGGGTTATCGTTGATAATAAAATGCCCGGGAGAAAAAATCCAATAGTCCCTGCTCATGATTGATAAAAAAAACAAATCGTTTTTGAAATGAGTGTGTTATAATGAGGAAAAATCCCTGAGGAGCGGACAACATGGAGCTGTATCAATTAAGGTATTTCGCCAAGGTGGCGGAGATGGAACATATGACCCGGGCGGCCCGGGAGCTGAACTTGTCGGAGCCGGCCCTCAGCCGGGCCATCCGGCAGCTGGAGGAGGAGCTGGGCACCAAGCTCTTTGAGCGGCGGGGGCGCAGCATCGTGCTGACGGAGAGCGGCACGCTGCTCCAGACCCGGGCGGGGGAGGTGCTCAAGCATGTGGGGGACATCCGCGCGGAGCTGCGGGGCGTCCAGCAGGAGCGCCAGCCGGTGCGGCTGGTGGCCCGGGCGGCGGCCAGCATCCTGCCGGACCTTTTGGCGCGG
>CABQCB010000276.1 GCA_902462475.1 uncultured Oscillibacter sp.
TGGGCAGTGTGCTCTACAAGCTGTGCATCCAGGCGGCGCTGAATCTGGGCCTGCCCGCCAACATGATGAAGCTGGCCACCGCCGTGCTGTTTTTGCTGGTGCTGGTGGTATCCGGCCGGAAAGGAGAGGCGATCATCCATGCTTGAGATCCGGGACATCACCAAGGTCTATAACCCCGGTACCGTGGCCGAACAGCGGCTGTTCGAGCACTTTTCCCTGACAGTGGAGACCGGACAGTTCGTCACCATCGTAGGCGGCAACGGCAGCGGCAAGACCTCTCTTTTGAACATTCTCTGCGGCTCCATCCCCATGGACGGCGGCGACGTGCTCATCGACGGCAAAAGCGTGCGCCGGCTCAAGGACTACCGCCGCTACGCGGATATGGGGCGGGTATACCAGAATCCCTCCGCCGGCACCTGCCCCAACCTGACCATGCTGGAAAACCTGTCCCTGGCGGACAACAAGGGCAAGCCCTTCGGCCTTGGCTGGGGCGTGAACCGCCGCCGTGCGGACGCCTACCGGGATCAGCTCCGGGAGCTGGGCCTGGGGCTGGAGGATAAGCTGGACGTGAAAATGGGCGCCCTCTCCGGCGGCCAGCGGCAGGCGGTCTCGCTGCTGATGGCCACCATGACGCCCCTGCGCTTTTTGATCCTGGATGAGCACACCGCCGCCCTGGACCCCAAGACCGCCGAGATCATCATGGCCCTGACGGACAAGATCGTGCGGCAAAAGCAGCTCACCGCCATGATGGTGACCCACAACCTGCGTCATGCCGCCCAGTACGGCGACCGCATTTTGATGATGCAGCGGGGCAAGATCGTGCTGGACCGCTCCGGCGCGGAAAAGGCGGCCACCGGTATGGAGGAGCTTTTGTCCCTGTTCAACCGTTACTCCCTGGAAGAGCCCGGTGCCTGAGAGCCCATACGCTCCGTACTTTAAAAAATCGCGGCCCGCGGCAAATATGCCGCGGGCCGTTTCTTCATTTCTTTATCTCCATGCACCTGGGCCATCTTTGAGCGCCTGCCGCCCCCTCCAAGTCCGGGTATGCCGCCGCGGTGCATGCCGGCGGAGGAAAGTCCCTGCCGCAAAAAAGCCAGGCGCTCCGCAAATGCGGAGCGCCTGGCTTTTTCATATCCGGGGAGAGTGGATGGATAGACGATCAGACCGCAGCCTTGTTCTTCTTCTTGCCGGTGATAGCGTCCATGAACACGGCGATAGCGCCGTCGCCAGTGACGTTGCAGGCAGTGCCGAAGGAGTCCTGAGCGATGTACAGAGCGATCATCAGGCCCTGCATGGTCTCATCAAAGCCCAGCATGGACTGCAGGATGCCCAGAGCGGCCATAACAGCGCCGCCGGGGACGCCAGGAGCAGCCACCATGGTGACGCCCAGCATCAGGATGAAGGGGAACATCTTGCCGAAGGTGACAGGCTGACCCATCATCATCATGACAGCGATGGAGCAGCTGGTCAGGGTGATGGTGGAACCGGACAGGTGAATGGTAGCGCACAGGGGGCACACGAACTCGGCGATGGAGTCGGACACGCCGTTCTTCTTGGTGCACTCCACGGTGACGGGAATGGTAGCGGCGGAGGACTGAGTGCCGATAGCGGTGGTGTAGGCGGGGATCATGTTCTTGATCAGGCTGAAGGGATTCTTCTTGGCAGCAGTACCGGCAACGGTGTACTGGAACAGAAGGATCACAACATGCAGCACCAGGATCACGGCGAACACCTTCACGAAGGAGGTCATCAGCTCCATGATGGTGCCGGCATAGGTCAGCTTGGCGAAGATGCCGTACACATGGATGGGCAGCAGGGGAATCACAACGCTGGCCACCAGCTTGGTGATGATGGCGGCGAAGTCGTCGATGGCGACCTTCAGGGTCTTATCCTTGACCAGAGTCAGGCCCAGGCCCAGGATGAAGGAGATCAGCAGGGCTTCCATAACGCCCATGATGGGGGGCATCTCGATGGTGAACAGGCCGCTGAGGGCGGTCTCTTCCGCGTTCTGGGCATCCGCCATGAACATGTCGGCGTGCACCAGGCTGGGGAACAGAGCCATATCCACGGCAAAGGCCAGAGAACCAGCGATAACGGTGGACAGATAGGCCACACCAGTGGTCTGAGCCAGGGTCTTGCCGGCGCCTTCGCCCAGGTCAGCGATACCGGGGATAACGAAGCCAATGATGATCAGGGGAATGCAGAAGTTCAGGAAGTTGCCGAAGATGCTGTTGTAGGTTGCACCGATCTGGATGATCAGCTCACCGGCTTCGCCCATGCTCTGGCAGACCGTACCGACGATCAGGCCGAGGACGATAGCAATGAGCAGTTTGGGCAGCAGGCCCAACTTTTTCTTTTGCTTTTCCATTGTTTTTTCGATCTCCGGGCTCCTACTCCGGAGATCCCCCTCCTTTTATTTTTTATTAATTGCCGGATTTTAACCCAGCAAAGAATAACCCTTTTCCCGCAGGGCGGTCTTGATCTCCTCCACGTGCGCCTCGTTGCGGGTCTCCAGCACCATGGTCACAAGGCAGGCACCCACGTCGGAGTCCTTGGCCTCGCGCTCGTGGTTGACGCTGAGGA
>CABQCB010000277.1 GCA_902462475.1 uncultured Oscillibacter sp.
CCGGGCGCCGGCGGCGAACAGGGCACCCAGCAGCTCCCGCAGCACCACCGGGGAGCCGTGGCAGTGGAACTCGGCGCTGTCCTCGCCGGTATAGCTGTGGGGACCGGGGAAGGTGACGGCCAGGCCGTGGTCGATGACGCGGCCCTGGGCGTCCAGCATGTGGCCCAGCACCATGGTCCGGGGGGGGAGGTCTGCCAGGGGACGGCCGCTGTTTGCCCGGAACACGGCGTCGCACAAAGAAAGGC
This sequence comes from uncultured Oscillibacter sp., assembly GCA_902462475.1. The sequence continues at coordinate 246 of CABQCB010000277.1, forward strand.
ACCCGTCTCCCGACACCCGGACGATGCCGATGGCGGTGGGGGCGGTGCCGGTGGCGATGGCGGCGATCACGTCCATGGGATCAGCTCCTTTTCCATAAGATAGTTGGTGAGGACCACGCCCCGGCGCTCCACCTGGTGGGGTTCCACGGTCCGATAGCCCCGGTGGGCAAAAAAGGGCCGGGCGGTCAAAGAGGCGTGAACGGTGATGCACCGCCCGGTGCACTGGCGCTCCAGGGCGTCGCACAGCACGGTGCCGATGCCCCGGTGGGCGTGGCGGGGGTGCACGTACAGTAGATCCAGATAGTCCTCCTCCAGGGAGGCAAAGCCCAGGAGGGCGCCGTCCTCCTCCGCCAGCAAAAAGGTCTGGCATTGGAGACGCCGGGCCCAGGGGGCTTCGTCCAGGTCCTCGGGCGCCCAGGCGGAAAGCTGGGCGGGGGTGTAGTCACCGCGGCAGAGGGTGTGGACAGATGTACGGAACAAGTCCAGCACGGCGGGCAGGTCCGCTTGGGTACACAGGCGAAGATCCATGGCGCGCTCCTTTCAACATACGCTGTACGCTGGTACGATGCAAAAGGACTATTGTATCCGGCGGGCGGATTGATTACAATAATCCTATCATTTCCAGTAATGTTCCATTATAAAAGGATTGGCGCTTCTTTGCAAGCTGGCAGATTTCCGGGTACTCCCGCCGCAATCCGTTTCCGGCGGTGGTCAGATTCATGATGGAAAAGGAGAATGCGTATGAAAAGGAAGATCGCGTCACTGCTGCTGACCCTGGCACTGTGTCTGGGGCTGTATCCCGCCGCGCTGGCGGCGGAGCCGGAACCCGCGCTTTACTATGTGGAGGCCAGCCAGGACTATGTGGAGGTGAGCACACAGACCGCGGTGGACGGCAAGGAATACCCGCTGTTCATCTACCCCGCCGGCACCACGTTCGCCTTTGGGGAGCAGAGCGAAGGGGTCTCTGCGCTGGTGCTCATGGTCTGGAAGTTCAGCACGCTGGAGGCAGGGGCCAGCTTCTATGATCCCGATTTCAGTACCAGCCCTGTGGAAAATCAGGTGTTCACGCCGGAGCCCGATGTGGTCTACCTGCTGGAGGAGACCAACACCGTGGACTCGTTCCGGGACACCTATATCATGGTGCAAAGCGGCACTCCCGCCCAAACGCCTGCCGATGGCGGCCAGCAAGTCCCGGATGAGACGGCGGCCAGTCCCTTTACCGACGTGCCGGAGAGCGCCTACTATTATGAGCCCGTGCAGTGGGCCGTGGAGCAGGGCATCACCGACGGCCGGACGGAGACCACCTTTGCCCCGGGGGAAAACTGCACCCGGGCCAACATCGTCACCTTCCTGTGGCGCGCCGCCGGCAGCCCGGAGCCCACGCTGACAGAGCAGCAGTTCATGGACGTGGCGGACCCCAGCGCCTATTATTACAAGGCCGTCCAGTGGGCGGCGGAGAAGGATATGTGGAGCTTCGGGACCTTTGAGCCCAATGATCCCTGTGACCGCCTGACCGCGGTGTACTTCCTGTGGCGTGCCGCCGGAAGCCCGGAGATGGAGGGCCAGCTGCCCTTTACCGACGTGCCCTTCGGGGACGGGGATGACAGCGGCCAGCCCCTCTACCGGTACGCCGACCAGGCGGTGCTGTGGGCGGTGGAAAACGGCGTCACCACCGGCAAGACGGCGACCACCTTTGCTCCCAGTGAGATCTGCACCCGGGGGCACATCGTGACCTTCCTGTACCGCGCCGAGAACACCCCTGCCGGTGAGGCGGAAACCACGCCCGCGGCGTAAAGTGCATAGAGAGCCGCAGCGGCCGCCCATCCGGGCGGCCGCTTTCTTTGATGCGTCTAAGATAGGAAAACAGGACGGACGCCGCAGCGTCCGTCCTGTCTGGGTTCAGGAAAGCGGCGAAGCTTACTTGATGCGCTCGCCGGCGGCCTCCTTGGCCTTGATCTCCTTCATGGCGTCCTTGTGAGAGAGGTTCACGCGGCCCTTCTCGTCGATGTCGGTGACCTTCACCCACATCATGTCGCCGATCTTGCAGGCGTCCTCCACCTTCTCGATGCGGTGGTCGGCCAGCTTGGAGATGTGCACCAGGCCGTCCTTGCCGGGAGCCAGCTCCACGAAGGCGCCGAAGGTCATGAGGCGCACCACGCGGCCGTAGTACAGCGCGCCCACCTCGGGCACGAACACGATGTCATCGATGCACTTCTTGGCGGCGTCGCAGGAAGCGGCGTCCACGCCGGCGATGAAGATGGAGCCGTCGTCGTTGATGTCGATCTTGG
>CABQCB010000278.1 GCA_902462475.1 uncultured Oscillibacter sp.
GGCGCTCCTCGTTTGTCATAAGCCCCAGTCCTCTCTCAAATGTCGCGTGTCATAGGTGTGCTTGGTCCGCATAATCATCCAAACCGCAATCGAAATGATCGCCGCCACGGGGGGATCAATGCGGCCGATGGATTTATTCTTGAGCGGCTTGATGTTCCCGTTCCCGTCCACGTGGCATCGGACATTCCCAAATGTCCAACGGAAACAGGTGTTGTGGACGTGCAGCAGCTGGTGCCGGGTCATCAGATCGTCCATCTCCTTCATCGCCGGAGACATATTCCGCAGGTCCTGGGGGATCTCCATGACCGGAACGATGGGCTCCAGCCGCTGGGTGATTGTCCGGCTCAGATAGGGGTCAAAGCCCACCATCCGCAGGTCGTAGTCCTCCCGGGCCTGCTGGATGGCTTCCTCCACATCGCTGTAGTTGATGATGTCTCCATCACACAGCTGCAGAAACCCGGCCCGGGCCCAGTCCCGATAGGGTACATGGTCCCGCCGCTCCGCCTCCTCCGCCGTGGCGCCTGGACGCCAGATGTAAGGCAGCAGCACCGCCGTTTCTAGCCCCGGCTGGGGCGGGAACAGCAGCACAAAAGCCGTCAGGTCCTTGCTGGTGGACAGGTCCACGCCGCCGTAGCAGAGCTTCCCCTTCAGCTGTTCCAGCCAGGCGGTCCGCTCGGCCCGCTTGCTGGGACCCCACTGGGTCTTGTCGTACAGCGTCAGGGAGATCCAGCTGACCGCCTTGACGCTGATCCACTGGTTCAGGCGCAGCCAGCGGAAAAGTTTCTCACCGGCCTCGCTCCGGCGGGCCGCCATGGCCTCCAGCCGGATGTTGCGCAGGCGCAGGTGCTTGCCCAGCGACGGGTTGCACAGGAACCAGAGCTTTTCGTCCCAGATGTCCACGGCCGCCAGGTCATCCGGATCGTCTCCGTACATGGCGGTCAGGCCGTAGAGGATGGGCAGCCAGTTGGGCATATCCTGAGCCAGCAGGTCGTCCTCGGCCTGTGGAAGATCTTCGGCATCCACGTGGCGCAGGGACAGCACCTGCCGGGGATCTTCGCCATTGTCCAGGATGCGGCGCAGCTGCCGGGCGTCCCGAATGGCTACGGCCTTCTGGTGGATTTCCCAGCCGATGGAGGTGCGGTCCGGATCATCGCCCGCCGTAGTCAGCACGATCCACACCGGCTGCTTCCGACCGGAGCCGGCACCGGCGGTCATGACGTCCCACAGATCCCGGTTGGGCTGGGCATGGAGCTCGTCAAAGATCACGCAGCTGGGCTTGTAGCCATGCTTGCTGTACGCCTCGGCGGACAGGACCGCCATCACGCCCACCACGATCCACTTGTGCCCGCCGTTGCCGGTGCGGACCCGCTGGCGGTATTCGATGCGTTTGCGGCTCTCGATGATCTTCAGCTCTCCCCGGGCCACCATCTTGGCGGTCCAGGGGGCGGTGGTGAGCATAAACACCGCGGCATTGTACACGATGCTGGCGTTATCTTTATCGGCAGCGCACACATAAACTTCCGCATTGAGCTCTCCATCCGCAAACAGGTGGTAGAGGCCTAGTGCCGCCGCCAGCTCGCTCTTGCCGTTTTTCTTGGGGATCTCCAGGTAGAGATACCAGTACTTCCGCAGCCGTTCCCCAGTGTCCAGGTCATCCTCCATGGTGCCGTAGAAGTCCATGATGGCATCCCGCTGCCATCCATAAAGCTGGAATGGCTGTCCGGAGTCAGTGGTAGGAAGCCTGGAAACAAAGTCACAAACGAACTCGCCGGCCGCTTTGTCCTGGATGGTTTCCGCGGTCGCTGTCACGGTGGGCATTCCGCCGCCTCCAGCGCCGCCGCCTGCCGGGCCCGGAGCTGCCGCGTGAACTCATCGATGCCGTCCTCCGGCCCGGCTTTTCCGGCATTCTGAAGGGGCGTCGGGATGACGATCCGGCACCGAGCTGTGACGGAGAGCCCCATGGACTCCGCACATTGGCGGGCCTGGCGGAAGTAGGTGTTCTGAGTGCTTGCCCATTTCTGGGCCAGGGTCTCATCCTTATCGCGGATGGCCTGGGATGCCAGCTTGTCCGCCCGGAGCCACCGCTCCCGGGCCAGGAAGTACTGCCCCAGCACATCCCGGTCCAGTTCGGAGTAGAGGCCGGCCGCCAACAGAATTCCTCCGATCTCCCGAAACTCCTTGTGCAATTTCTTCGGCAGCCAAAGGGGAGGGACCGCCGCTTCAGGTGGCGCCACATAGACCTCTTGGTCCCGCCTAGCATCAGCCTCCGCCGCTGTCAGGTGTTTTCGTCCGTTTGCTTCCACAAGTGCTGTGGGTTGCCGTTTGCCTGCCATGGATGGGGCCCTCCTTTCTGCTGATCCTTGGCGGTGCATGGTATTGGCATGTATCGTGGGGTGTGGCGTAGCCGCAGGCATCCGGGGTATTCCTGCAGGCGTGGTCACAGGATGTCCGCAGCGGACACTCTCTGCAGCACCAGCCTGGATGCGAGGCGCAATACTTCCGTGCGCCCCGCAGGCCACACT
>CABQCB010000279.1 GCA_902462475.1 uncultured Oscillibacter sp.
GGCGGGAGGCCGCCATTCCCCAAGAAGGCGCCGCCAACAAAAAAAAGCACGGCATGGTCACCATGCAGCGAAAGCCGAATACAGCCAAGGCAAGCAAAACGCCATCCTCTCCAAACGCGGCTGTAAAGCAGCAGACAGAAAACGAGAGGAAAAAGCCAAAGACGGCTGAGACCGCCGGCAGCAGCAACACTCCGGCAGATACAAACCCCAGTACAAACGCTGCCACGGGATAGCGGAAGTAGATCACGAGCGCAGAGAGCAGCGTCTTCGCCTGCCGCCCTTCAGCTCCCACCTGCACAAATCCCGTCAGATACTGCTCCAGCTCCGTGCCCGTACGTTCCGGAACAGAGCGGGCCAGAACCTGTCCCAAAAAAACGCCCGCTAAAAAAAACACCGCCAGCAGCACCAGTCGGAGCAGCGGGGCCCCGTCTTGTCCGCCGGGAACACGGCCCTTTCCTTTCAACCGCCTCACCTCCATGCCACCTTATGCGGCAGGCACGGGCATTATGCCGGCGGTTGACGTAAATCCTTGATTATTTTAATATAGTGCAATTTGCTCGATTTATCAAGGAATTTGCAGAAACTTCTCGTTTTTTGTAATTTATGACAAAATATTATGTAAACATAATTATGTAAACTTAATAAACCAGTGGAAAACGACGTCCTTTTTTATCCAATAACCTCCATATCCTGTATCCAAAAGCAGCAGATAACACATATTTGTTGGGTGCTACGTTCTCTTTCCCAAAAAATAACATACAGCGGCGGCGAAGGGAGATTCCCCATCCGCCGCCGCTATTTTTGTTGAAACTCACAATTTGCGCCGCTGCGCTCTCCCCCGCGCCCTGCGGCCCGGCCGCCTTCCGGTAAGGCCGGCAAGCAGTCCTCCCGCAGCGCAGCAGACCAGCAGAATGACGGCGCCCGTTCCGATTCCCTCTTCCCAGGTCAGTCCCACCGCCACCATGCACAGCGCCAATCCTCCAGCCACTGCCAGCGCTCCGCTCATCGGCGGCCAGCTCCCCTTTCTGGCACTGAGCACGCCGCCAACAAACGCTGCGATGGCGCAGCCCCCTCCTACCGCAGGCAAGGTTACCTCCTCCCCCACCGTTCCGCGCACCGTCAAAAGCGCCGTCAGGGCCACCAGTCCCACATAGAGTCCCAGCGCCAGCAGAAACCCTCGCAGAGGCCACACCCACTCCGCTGTTTTTTTCCGTTCCTTTCCCATAAAAAAACCTCCCCGGGCATAAGCTCTGATACGAGCTTATGCCCGGGGAGGGATCTTTTAGACCTGGTCAGTCCTTCTTCTCCTCTTCGGCAGGCTTTTCCTCCACAGGAACCGCCTTCTCCACCACAGGAGACTCCTCTTCCTTCTTTTTCTTCTTCTCGTTGACCGGCTGATCGCTGGCCTGAACACCAGTCGTGGAGATGGCCCACTTGGTGATCTCCATGCGGACACGGTCCTCGCTGGTCTCGATCACCAGCGTGTCCTTATTCACCATGACCACGCGGCCGACAATACCACCGATGGTGGTAATGGTATCGCCCTTCTTGATGCTCTCCCGCATCTCCTGGGCTTTCTTCTTCCGCTTGTTCTCCGGACGGATCAGCAGGAAGTAGAACACCACCATCAGGACGACCAGCATCATAAGGGAAGCGCTGCTCTCGTTCATGTTCAAAAAACTCCTTTTTCCTTTGTGAATTCAGAATGACACCATTATACCAAAACCTGCCGGTTTTGCAAGCCCTTTTCTCACACTCGCTGTTCCAGAATGCCGCTGTACCGGGCGCGGAATTCGTCAAAGCGATCTTCGTCCAGCGCCTGGCGGATCTTGGCCAGCAGATCATTGTAAAAATAGAGATTGTGCAGCACCGCAAGCCGCAGTGCCAGCACCTCATCCGCCTTGAACAAATGCCGGATATAGGCACGGGAATAGTTCCGGCACAAGGGGCAGCCGCAGCTCTCACTGACCGGACGCGGGTCCTCCGCGTACTTTTCATTGAGGATGTTGACCGTTCCCTCCCAGGTGAAGAGCTTGCCGTGGCGGCCGTTCCGGGAAGGCATGACGCAGTCGAAGAAGTCCACACCCCGGCTGACCGCCTCAATAATGTTGCTGGGCGTCCCCACACCCATCAAATACCGGGGCTTCTCCTTGGGCATATAGGGCTCTACCGCGTCGATGATCTCATACATAACCTCCGCAGGCTCTCCCACCGCCAGGCCGCCGATGGCGTAGCCGTCGCAGTCCAGCTTGGCGATCTCCTGCATATGCCACACACGGAGGTCTGCAAAGGTCGCGCCCTGGTTGATACCGAAGAGCATCTGGTGGGGATTCACCGTCTCCGGCAGGGCATTGAGCCGGTCATGCTCCGCCTTGCACCGGGCAAGCCACCGGGCCGTCCGCTCACAGCTGGCCTTGGCATACTCATAGGTGGCAGGGTTCTCCACGCACTCGTCAAAGGCCATGGCGATGTCGCTGCCCAGATTGGACTGGATCTGCATG
>CABQCB010000280.1 GCA_902462475.1 uncultured Oscillibacter sp.
TTTTTTATCGCATTTAAGGGTGCAGATCCGCAAAACAGCAGGTGCATCCCTCCGTCAGTCCCAGAGCCTCCACCCGGGGCTCCGGCAGCTCCAGAGATCGACGCTCGCCGGCGGCGGTTTCTGTCAGCAGCCACAGACGGGGCGGATCCCGGTGTTCCTCACATCCGAAATCGCCCTCCTCAATGCGCAGCACGCACACGTCATGCTCCGGCGATGCGGCCAGACGGGCCGCGATTTCCTCGTGGCTCAGCTTCATAGCAGATACTCAGGTCCGAAGCTGTGAGGCAAAAGCTCCGGCAGGGTAAAGACCCGCTCCTCTCCGGCGCCGTTGAGGCAGATGATCTCCAGATCGGGGGCAAACTCCCGCAGTACCTGGCGGCATACACCGCAGGGAACACAGAAGTCCTTACTCCGGCCGGCGATCACGATGCGCACGAAATCCCGGTGTCCCTCGCTGACGGCTTTGGACACGGCGGTGCGCTCGGCGCAGATGGTGGGGGTGTAGCTGGCATTTTCAATGTTGCAGCCGGTGAACACCGTGCCGTCGCTGCACTCCAAAGCAGCGCCCACCGGAAAGTGGGAGTAGGGGACATACGCCCGGTCCAGCATGGCGACGGCCGCAGCCTTCAGTTCTTCACGGGTCATGGAAAACACTCCTTCGCTGTTTGATGATGGGCATCAGCCGCCGGATGTCCGGGACTGCGTTCAGCGTGCCGGCATCTCCTGCCGCGCCCGCCAAAAGCAGAAAACCGCAGCAAGAGCCGCTGTTGCCGTGACGGCGCACAGTCCGAAAAAGTACAGCGGTGCGTACTGGTAGGGGAGATGCTCCTGGACCTCCAGCAGGCCGCCGAAGAGATACAGGCCGATGCCGCTAGTCGTGCCGGTGAGAAAAGTGCCGTCCGGTGCGGTGATGCGGGCATACAGGCAGCAGGTGTCCAACGCCAGCATCAAAGCGGCAAACGCAAACAGAATGCCCGGGACCATACGCCATTTCATGGGAGCGCCTCCTTCTGTTATGCCCAGCCGATGTCCCGCTGAGGACGGACTGCTGTATCCATAATATCCTTGGCGTCGTAAAATTTCAAGTACCGGTCCCGGGAGTAGCGCAGCGTGGTACCGTCGGGATGGAGCCGGTCGCAGATCACGGCGCAGATGTCCTTTTTGATATAGCTGAAGCTCTCAATGCCTACGGAACAAAATACCCGGAAGCCCTGGCTCTGCAGATACCGGAACACCGGGCCGGTGGTTTGCCAATCGTTCCCGTCGGGACGCTCTCCGTGGGGATAGAACAAGATCGTGGTGGGACCCACCAGGCTGCCCACCTCGTCAAACCAGCGCTCCGTGTCGGCCTGGATGGTCTCCAGAGATTTGCTGCCCAGACGGATGTGGCCCCAGGTGTGGCTGCCGAAGGTCCAGCCGGTGCGCTTGAGCTCGGCGATGATGGGCTTGACGGCCTCCCGCTCCTTCTGGCGGTTCTGCTCCTGGGCCTCCGTCCAGCTCTTGGTGTCCGTCTGGGTGCGGTAGCCCAGGATGCCCTCATAGCCGGTGAGGCTCAGGCAGCCCTTGGCACCGAAGGGAGAGAAGTCCGGGTGCTCTTCCACGAACTTATCCAGGATGGGGATGGCGTCCAGGTCCCGGGAGATCACCTCCGCCCCCTGCGGGTCCTTGCCGTAGGAGGCGATCTTTCCGTCTTCGCCGATGACGAGCTTCCAGGCAAAGCCGTTGGAGAGCATGTACTCATAGTAGTTGGTGTCGTCAAAGGAGAGGATGAGGGGCTTTTTTCCCTCGGGGAGGTAGAGGGTGTTTTTCACCATCTTGGCGTTGCCGCTTTCATCCGTGGTCTCGCTCCATACATCCGCGATGTCCACCAGCACATAGCCCCGGTCATAGACGCTCTGGAGGATCTTGCGGTACTCGTCGGCGGTGACCATGTAGTCGTCGATGCCGTCGGATTGGGCGTCGCCGTCAAAGGCCAGCTCCGGGTAGGCCACCACCGGATGGAAAAAGAGATGCTCCACGATGCCGTCGTAGGCCACATAGGTGACGCCGTCCCGGGTGCCGCCCTCGGGCATGACGGTGGGATCATAAATGGAATAGGGCTCGGGCTCCGGCGGGGCCTCCGGCTCCTGAGGCTCCTCCTCGGCCACCTCGGGGGAGTCCGGGTCCTGCTCCGGCGGGGTCTGCCCGCAGGCGCACAGGGTCAGCAGGGAACATACTGCCAGGAAAAAACACATCCAGCGACGCATGATGATGATCCTTTCTGTCGAAAATGGTTGTAATTCAGTATATCATCTTTTTCGACGGAAGAACCAACAAAATGGTGACAAATCACGGCAAAAGCGGGACATGCCGGAAGGCACGTCCCGCTTTGCTCATCGCTTGCTGCCCGGGCGGAACAAAAACGCCGCCGCGGCGCCGAACACCACCGCTGCCGTGATGCCGCCGGCGGCAGCGCCCAGGGGCCCGGTAAAGACCCCCAGCCATCCCTGCTC
>CABQCB010000281.1 GCA_902462475.1 uncultured Oscillibacter sp.
ATTTTCAAGAGAAGTTTTTCTCGGCATACTGTTTCTCCTAACTTACCAGCGGAAATGTGCGAAGGCCTTGTTGGCCTCGGCGGCCTTGTGGACTTCCTCGCGCTTCTTCACGGCAGCACCGGTGTTGTTGGCGGCGTCCATGATCTCGCCGGCCAGGCGCTCGGCCATGGTGCGCTCACCGCGGGCGCGGGCATAAGCGGTCAGCCAGCGCAGACCCAGGGTCTGACGACGGGCAGGACGCACTTCCATAGGCACCTGATAGTTGGCACCGCCCACGCGGCGGGCCTTGACTTCCAGGCTGGGCATGATATTCTCCATAGCCTGGGCAAATACTTCGGTGGGCTCCTTCTCGGTCTTTTCCTTGATCTGGTCAAAGGCCGCATAAACCACCTTCTGGGCTACGCCCTTCTTGCCGTCCAGCATCACGCTGTTGACGAGCTTCGTCACCAGCACAGAGCCGTATACGGGATCGGGCAGAACCTCTCTCTTGGGAACATTACCTCTTCTGGGCACTATGCTTCCCTCCTTCATAATGATTCTATGATCTCATAGGTACTCAAAAGGCAAATTTGCCTTCCGTGGATGCCTGCCAAAGAGGTGTCCCATATCTATGTGAACCTATTCGGCAAAGCTTTCAGAAAAAGAAGTCCTTACTTGGACTTGGGCCGCTTGGCACCGTACTTGGAACGAGACTGCATACGGCCATTGACGCCCTGGGTATCCAGAGTGCCGCGGATGATGTGGTAACGGACACCGGGGAGGTCCTTGACACGGCCGCCGCGGATCATAACCACAGAGTGCTCCTGCAGGGAGTGGCCCACGCCGGGAATGTAGGCGGTGACCTCGTAGCCGTTGGTCAGACGCACACGGGCGATCTTACGCAGAGCGGAGTTGGGCTTCTTGGGGGTCGCGGTTCTCACGGCGGTGCACACGCCTCTCTTCTGGGGAGAAGGCAGATCGGTGGTCTTGGTCTTCAGGGTGTTCAGACCGAACTGCAGAGCGGGAGAATTGGACTTGAAGGAAACCTGTTCTCTTCCTTTACGGACCAGCTGGTTAAAAGTAGGCATTGATGTTCTCCTTTCTTTCATATTTCTGGCAGCCCAAACGGACAGCCTTTATTTTTTGCGGAAAGCCCGAAAGCTATTCCGAAAAAACCACATTATTCCCGCAGGACGGCCACCACGCTGGCCCCCACCGTGATCCGGCAGGCCTTGCCCAGCTGGGCCATGGTATAATCCGTCTCCACCGGGATGCCGGCCTGGGCGCAATGTTCCGCCACCGGCTCGGTCAACGCGGGATCGGCGTCGCAGGCAAGGTACACCTGACAGACCCGTCCGTCCAGGACGGCCTTGCGGGACTGCTTCACGCCGATGACCTTCTCTTGGGAAGCAAGCTCCGAAATCACGGGAATTCCTCCTGAAACGCATGGCAAAATTCGCAGAATATATCCGCGCAAGTTGGAATTATAGCATGGACCGGGTCAATCGTCAAGCATTTCCGTAAAATGGATTTTTATTTTTTGCTTTTCTCCGCAATTCAATGTTTATCCGTTCATTTCCCGCCTTTTTGATTGAAATATCCGTTCTCCAAAAGCGGCAGAGGGCTGCGGAATCCGCAGCCCTCTGTAAGGATCATGGGAAAAATCAGTCCTCGAAGCCGTCCGCCTCGTCTGCGGCAGCGTGGGCCCGCTCGGGCACCAGCTCCTCGGCGAAGGTGTGGTAAGCCTGCAGACCGGTACCGGCGGGGATCAGCTTACCGATGATGACGTTCTCCTTCAGGCCCACCAGGTGGTCGGCCTTACCCTTGATGGCCGCCTCGGTGAGGACCTTGGTGGTCTCCTGGAAGGAGGCGGCGGAGAGGAAGGAATCCGTAGCCAAAGAGGCCTTGGTGATACCCATGAGCAGCTGGGTGCCCACGGCATGGCGCAGGGGCTCGCCGTTCTCCTGGCGCTCGCCGGCGGCGTTGCGCCGGTCGATCTCCTCGTTGGCGTCGTCCAGCTCCAGCACATCCACCATGGAGCCGTCCAGCAGCTTGGTGTCGCCGGCGTCCTCCAGGCGCACCTTGCGCATCATCTGGCGCACGATGACCTCGATGTGCTTATCGTTGATATCCACGCCCTGCTGACGGTACACACGCAGGACTTCCTGGATGAGGTAGTTGTACACGGCGTCGGCGCCGCGGATGCGGAGCACGTCGTGGGGGTTGAGGGCGCCGTAGGTCAGCTGGGTACCGGCTTCGATCACGTCGCCGTCCTTGACCTGCAGGCCGGTGTGAGGCACCGCGTAGGTACGGGTGTCGCCGTCGTCGGCGGTGACGATGATGTTCAGGAGGCTGCCCTTGGTGGCTTCCTCGAACTTCACGCGGCCGCTGATCTCGGACAGCGTCGCCATACGCTTGGGCTTGCGGGCCTCGAACAGCTCCTCAACACGGGGAAGACCCTGGGTGATGTCGCCGCCGGCCACGCCGCCGGTGTGGAAGGTACGCATGG
>CABQCB010000282.1 GCA_902462475.1 uncultured Oscillibacter sp.
CCAAATATTTCTCCCTGCGGAGCGCAGCGCGCCCATTGTACAGGCGCGGCCCGCCGGGCAGGAGCAGACGCCACGGACGGCACACAGCGTATCGCCTGCGCCGGCGCAGACTGCGCTGTACCCGGACGCCAAGACAGCCCCAGCGGCAGAGCCTGCGCGTACGGCGCGTCCCTTTGTGCCCGCCATTCCCCAGCCCCGCACCGGGGAGGACCTGCCCGGCCAGCAGACGCTGGATAAGGCCGAGGCCCCCTGGCGCATGGTGGGGGAGGTGCTGCACACCTACATCATCTGCGAGAGCGCCCAGGGCGAGGTGTGGCTCATCGACAAGCACGCCGCCCACGAGCGGGTGAATTTCGACCGCCTCATGGCGTCCCAGGAGCCGCCCATGCAGCAGATGCTGCTGCGTCCCGTGGCGGCGGAGCTGGGCCGGGAGGACGCGGCGCTGCTGCTGGAGCACCTGGACACCCTGGAGAGCCTGGGCTTTTCCTGTGAGGACTTCGGGGGCGATACGGTGCTGGTGCGCCAGATCCCGGCGGACCTGGATGCGTCGGACGTAACCGCCACGCTGGAGGAGCTGGCCCAGACGCTGCGCAGCGGCCGCTCCCCGGAGGAAAAACGCCAGGCGCTGCTCCACACCATGGCCTGCAAGGCCTCCATCAAGGGCGGCTGGACCAGCGACCCGGCGGAGCTGCGGGTGCTGGTGGACAAGGTGCAGCGGGGCGAGGTGAAATACTGCCCGCACGGCCGCCCCGTCGCCGTGAAGCTCACAAAGTATCAAATCGAGAAGATGTTCGGGAGAGCGTGAGCGTATCGGGAGACATGGCCGTGGGGCAGAGGATTGGAAATGCCGCGCCTGCGGCGCGATACGGCCGCCCCGTCGCCGTGAAGTTGACGAAGTACCAGATCGAGAAGATGTTCGGGAGAGCGTAGCGGCTACGTCCCGCAGGAGTGAAAAAGGAGAAGCAGGATATGGCAAAGGACCGTTTTGTAAAAGTTTACAGCCAGGGCGCCATCAACGTCTCGGAGATCTGGGTGGACCGGGAGACCGGCGAGCAGTATCTGTTCCACGCCAGCGGCAACGCCGCGGGCCTGACGCCGCTGCTGGACCGGGAGGGCCGGGTGATGGTCACATACTTGAAGGAGGAACTGGATTAAACCATGAAGCTGTTGTTTGTGGATTGCTGTATCAGCCAGCGGGGGGAGGACTCCCGGACGAAGAGACTGGCAAAGGCGTATCTGGACGCATTTTTGAAATCCCACCCCGGCGCGGAGGTGGAGACGGTCACGCCCCAGGCGCTGCTGGCCCTGCGGCCCTTTGACGCGGCCATGCTGGACGAGCGGGACGCCCTGGCTGCCGAAAAACGCTGGGACGCGCCGGTGTTCGACCTGGCCCGCCAGCTGCGCACGGCGGACGCGGTGGTGGTGGCGGCGCCCTACTGGGATCTGAGCTACCCGGCGGCCCTTCGGACATACATCGAGTATGTGTCCGCCAACGGCCTGACGTATCACTATGAGTCCGACGGCTGCCACGGCGACTGCCGGGCGGAGCACCTGGTGTATCTGACCACCGGCGGCGATCTGGAGCGGGAGGACAGCGTGGGCGTGACCCACTGGCGGCAGCTTTCCGCCATGTTCGGCATCGGTCGGTTCGACTATGTGTTTGCCGGCGGGCTGGACATCGTGCCCGAGCGGGCGGAGGCGCTGCTGGAGGCCCAGTGCACCCTGGCGGCGGCTCTGGGCGCTGAGGCGTAAGTGAGAAAGGAGGCGGCCATGGCGCCGAGGATCGTCTGTGTGGTGGGCCCCACGGCCTGCGGAAAAACGAAAATGGGCGTGCTGCTGGCCAAAGCCTTTCATGGAGAGGTGGTCTCCGCCGACTCCATGCAGATCTACCGCGGGCTCACCATCGGCACCGCCGCCCCCACGCCCGAGGAGATGGAGGGCGTGCCCCACCACATGGTGGCCGTGGCGGACGTGACGGAGTCCTGGTCCGCCGGGCGCTATGTGCAGGAGGCCATCCCGGTAGTGGACGATATCCTCCGCCGGGGGAAGGTGCCCGTCGTGGTGGGCGGCACGGGATTGTGGATAGACGCCCTGGTGCGGGGCCACGGCTTTGCCCCCGGCTCCGCCGGCGGCGCCGTGCGGCAGGAATTGCAGGAGCGCCTGCACCGGGAGGGCATCGGGCCCCTTTTGGAGGAGCTGCGAACGGTGGACCCGGACGCGGCGGCGCGGCTGCACCCCAGGGACGAAAAGCGCATCCTCCGGGCGCTGGAGGTGTACCGGGAGACGGGCGTGACCATCACCGCCCACAATGCCGCCGAGGCGGCATTGCCGAACCGGTATGACCCGGTGTGGATCGGCCTTGCCTTTGCCGACCGGGCGGACATGCGGGAGCTCATCGACCGGCGGGTGGACGCAATGGTTCGATCCGGGCTGGAGGAGGAGGTG
>CABQCB010000283.1 GCA_902462475.1 uncultured Oscillibacter sp.
CGGGCTTGATGATGTTGGCGGCGTCCACGGCGCCCTCGGCGGAGCCGGCGCCCACGATGGTGTGCAGCTCGTCGATGAAGAGGATCACGTCACCGGAGTGGCGGACCTCCTCCAGAAGCTTTTTGATCCGCTCCTCAAACTCACCGCGGTACTTGGTACCGGCCACCATGCCGGAAAGGTCCAGACTCAAAAGCTTCTTGTCCAGCAGCTCGTCGGGCACATCGCCCATGGCGATCTTCCGGGCCAGGCCCTCGGCGATGGCCGTCTTACCTACACCAGGCTCGCCGATGAGGCAGGGGTTGTTCTTGGAACGACGGGAGAGGATCTGAATGACCCTCTGGATCTCCTCGTCCCGGCCGATGACCGGGTCCAGCCGGCCGGCGCGGGCGTCGGCAGTCAGATCCCGGGTGAACTCCTTGAGGGTCTTGTTCTTGCCGCTGGTATCCTCCTTGCTGCCGGCGCGCTGGGGCTCGGGCCCACGGCTGCGGGGCTGCTTGGAGAGCTTCTGCATCAGTGCGGTGTACAGGGGCTTGGCGTCCACACCGGCGGCGCGCAGGATGCGGACGGCCATGTTGTTGCCCTCCCGCAGGATGCCCGCCAGCAGGTGCTCCGTGCCCACGTAGTTGTAGCCGCCGCGGATGGAATCCTCCATGGCGATCTCCACCACCCGTTTGGCCCGGGGCGTCAGGCCCTGGGCGGGGTTGCCGCCGGGCAGACCCGCGCCCACGCTGGTCTTGATGATCTCCACGATCATGTCGTCCGTCAGGCCCGCCTCCGTCAGCACGGTATGGGCGATGCCCTCATTTTCCCGGATCAATCCCAGCAGCAGGTGCTCCGTGCCCACGTAACCGTGGCCCAGTTCACCAGCCGCTTCCTGGGAAAGCCGCAGCGCCTCTTCGGCGCCGGGCGTGAATTTATTTTCATTCATCATAACTTAACCTTCTTTCCTGTTGGAATGGAGCGCGTCACTTGCTCTCCTTCTGCTCCTTGTGCTCGGCCTCCAGTGCCCGGATCTTGTCCCGCAGCTCGGCGGCCTTTTCGAAATTCTCCTGGTGGACTGCCTTCTTCATCTCCAGCTTCAGCGCGTTCATCTGGCGCATGTAGGCGAAGCGTCCCTGCTCCTCCTTGCCCACCAGATCGTCCTTCTTCTCCTCCTGGGCGGTCTCCTGATTGGAAACTGCCGGGCTCAGAGCGGGCATGGCGTCGAAGAAGTCGTCAAAGGGGTTTTCCAGCAGCCGGTTCATGCGGCCGAAGAGGCTGGGCATGGGGCTGAAGAAATCATCGAAGAAGCTGTCTCCGAAGAAGCTGTTCCCGAAGAAGTTCTGCATCATCCGCTGAGAGTGGGACGCCACCTTCTGGGTATAGCCCAGCTTTTCGGCGCACTCGCTGCAAAGATGCTTCTCGGTGACCTGACCGTTGATGTTGCTCTGATAAACAAAGGTAACTTCATTCTTACCGCAATTCTCGCATTTCATAATCGATTCCTCCTATAAAAAACCTTGTTGTTTCCACAAATTTCATCGGATGCAGACGCCTCAGACCTGAAGGATCAGCATCTGCTTCAAAATATCCGCTCGCACCCGGTCCCGCGTCTGTCGCGGCACAGCGGCCAGGGCCTTGTCTCCCACGGCCGCCAGGATCGTCCGTCCCAGGTTCTCCTCCAGTGCCCCGGAGGTGACCAGGTTGGTGAGGATCGCCCGTGCCGACGGAAGATCCACGCTGTCTCCCAGAGAATTGATGACATGCATCAAAAGCGTCTGCCGGTCCACCCGTACCCGGGTGATGCGGATATATCCATTGCCGCCCCGGCGGCTTTCCACGATGTAGCCCCGCTCCGGGGAAAACCGGGTGCTCATCACATAATTGATCTGGCTGGGAACGCAGTTGAAGCGCTGGGCCAGATCGCTGCGCTGGACCTCCAGCACACCGTCCTCCGCCTCGTCCAGTCCTTCCTGGAGGAAGCTGGCGATCAAATCTGAAATACCCACGCAGGAACCATCCCTTTCCGCTTTGTTGTTTTTGACTTTGACTATCTTTGATCTTTGTTTCTGACGTTAGTATACCACCTTGCGGCCAAATGTCAACAGGTGATTTTTGACTTTCTTTGACCAATTTGAAAACAATTTGTGAACGCCTGCATTTACAGGCACCGGTGGGTAAAAACCACGTTCAGCTTTGATAAAATTCCCACAGGCGGCGGAAGCTCCCTCTTGCATTTTCAAAAATGTATGCTACAATAAATCTACAATTCTAATGGAGGTGCTTCCAATGGCTTACAAGATTACTTCTGCCTGCGTCAGCTGCGGCGCTTGCGCCGATGTCTGCCCCGCTGGTGCCATCAGCCAGGGCGATGATCAGTACGTCATCGACGCTGCCGCTTGCCTGGACTGCGGTTCTTGCAGCGACACCTGCCCCAACGGCGCCA
>CABQCB010000284.1 GCA_902462475.1 uncultured Oscillibacter sp.
CCAACGCGGACACCGCCTGGGTGATATGATAGCGGATCAGCTCCGGCACCATGTCCGGGGGCGTGTGCCCCAGGATCAAAATCGGCATGGCAATGCCTCCGTGGCGCAGCTCCCGGGCCTCATCCAGGCTGGAGACGGCCAGATAATCGGCTCCCAATGACTCCAGCTTGCGCCCGATCTGCACGGCGCCGTGGCCATAGGCGTCCGCCTTCACCACGCCCAGATACCGTACACCGGGCCCCGTCAGGGTCCGGGCACGGCGGTAATTATGTTCCAGCGCGTCCAGGTCGATCTCCGCCCAGGTGCGCCGCAAAACCGCGTCTTCCATACGTTTGTCACCTTTCTGCCAGTGGGGTCACCCCTCTTGGCTGTCGATTGTATCACAAAAGGCAAAACTCGTAAACTCCGCCGTCAAAATTATTTCCCCGTCCACGGCGATCTCGCCCCGCAGCGGTGTGCCCTCATCCAGCCGGAGCCACAGCGTGGTATAGACCTTCTCCGCCTGGGTGCCGGTCTGGTCCACCGTGAGGCGCAGGCAGGGCACCTCGCCCCAGTCCTCCTGGTTTTCCTCCAGCAGCCAGCCCTCCCGCAGGGCGTCCATCATACGGGGCAGACAGGCCATGGGGCTGATCTTCTCCCGGGAGAGCATCCCGGCATCCAGGCAGAGGTCCTCGTATTCCAGCGTCAGCGTCTCGCCGTCCAGCACGGCCCGCACTCCCGCGATCTGCTCCGGCGAAAGCACCTCGATCTCTGCGCCGCCGTCCGCCGTATAGGTGCACTGCAGCGACGCAGTCCACTCCTGCCCGTTCTGGTCGCAGGATACCTCCGCCTCCATTTGGCACCCGGCCATGTCCATGTAGGGCTGGCGCAGCTGCTCCGCCGTGACCGTCTCCTCGCCCTGGGCGCAGCCGCAAAGCAGCAGACACAGGGTCATCATTGGTACGCACTTGGAAAGGCGCACCCTAAACTCCTCCGTTATCCCAGAATTTCCCGGATGGCCGCCGGAATGGTCCGGGCCACGTCCGCCGGCGTGACGCCGTACTCCGTCTCCCGCTCTGCCGCCAGCTCCCCGGCCCGTCCATGGAGCCAGACGCCTCCGGCAGCCGCCTGCACCGGCGTGGCCCCCTGGGCAAGGAGCGAGGCGATGACGCCTGTGAGCACATCCCCGCTGCCGCCCTTGGCAAGGCCGGAATTGCCGGTGGTGTTCACCAGCACGTTTCCCTCCGGCAGCGCCGTGAGCGTCCGGTGTCCCTTGCGCACCAGCACGCAGCCGTGGGCGCGGGCAAAGGCGCGGGCCTCCCCCGCCCGGCCCAGCTCTTCCGGCCCGTCGTAGATTCGGGCAAACTCCCCGTCGTGGGGCGTCAGGATCGTGACGCGGCCGCGCCGTCCGTTCAGCACATCTATATGCCCGGCCAGGGCGTTTATGCCGTCGGCGTCCAGCACCACAGGCTTGTCCGTCTGGGCCAGCAGTTCCCGCACCAGCCGTCCCGTCCGCTGGCTGCGGCCAAGTCCCGGACCCAATGCCAGCACCTGGCAGTCTTTCAGCTTGTCCAGGATTTTCTGTAAAGCTTTATCGCTTAACACGCCATCCTTGTCCGGCAGGGGGAACGGCATGGCCGAGACACATTTGGCGGCCTCCACCGGCCAGATGACCTCCGGCACGCCCAAGGACACCAACCCGCAGCCGCTGCGCACAGCGGCCAGAGCCGTCAGGTACGGTGCACCGGTATAGCCCACGGCGCCGCCCACCACCAGCACCTTGCCGAAGGTACCCTTGTGGCCGTCCGCCTGCCGCGGGGGCAGCGCCTGGCGGACAAAGTCCCGCTCCACCGTCTGGATGGGGCACACTGTCTCCCGCACCAGCTGCGCCGGGATGCCGATGTCCCGCACCTCCACCGCGCCGGAACAAAGAGCGCCTTTCCCCACAAGCTGTCCCACTTTCGGAAGTGTAAATGTAATTGTCTTTACAGCGTGTACCGGCTCTCCCAGGCATTCGCCCGTGGTGGCGTCCACACCGCTGGCGATGTCGGCGGCCACCACGGCGCCGTGGCTGTCGTTCATCAGCGCCACGGCCCGGCCCCAGGCAGAGGTGGGATCGATCCGCCGGGAGAGACCCACGCCGAACAGGGCGTCCACGCACACATCTGCTCGCAGGATCCAGCGGCGCTGTTCCTCATCCTCCGGGTCGAAGGGCACCAGTGCCACACCGCACTCGCTCAGGCGACGGGTCTGCTCCCGGGAATCCGGCGTCAGCTTTTCATAGTCCCCCACCAGGTAGACCCGCACCTCTGTGCCTCTCAGAAAGAGGTGCCGGGCGGCGCAGATACCGTCCCCGCCGTTGTTGCCGGTGCCGCACAGCACGGCCGCCCGGCGGCGTCCCTTATCTTTCAAGTTGCTG
>CABQCB010000285.1 GCA_902462475.1 uncultured Oscillibacter sp.
GGTGTCTAGGGGACCGGGGGGCGGAACTCTTTCCGACGGCGGACCTCACCGCCGGAGGGGGTTCGCGCCCGCTCAGGCGCGACCAGACTCCGCGCGTGCGCATCATGCCCGGGCAACGCGGGCGCAAACGACGCGCCCACGCGAGAGCGGTGTCCGATTCTGACACCGAGATCATAGCGAGGAGGCATCATGGGACGGGAGGCGATGATCCGGGCGGACATGGAGTCCGTCGGCATTTACAGTCCGATCTTTGACAGCACCATCAAGCAGCTGGCCAAGCTGGAGCGGGAACTGTCCAAGGCGGAAAAAGCCTGGCGTGCGGCAGGTGGGCAAATGGTGGCGGAGCTGGTCAACAAGACCGGCGGCAAGTACACCGCCAAAGATCCCAACTACGCGGTGGTGGATCAGCTGCGCAAGGACATCCTGGCGCTGCGGTCTCAGCTGGGCCTGACACCATCCAGCTTTGCCAAGGCCCAGAAAAAGCGGGAGGAGTATTCGGCGGAGAAGCAGAGCCGGATCGAGCTGCTGCTGGAGGAGGCGGCCGCCCATGCGGTGGAGCACGCTGCCGACTACATAGCGGAGGTGGACGGCTACGTCTCCGGGGTACTGTCCGGAGAGATCCATGCTTGCGTGGAGATTGTCCAGGCGTGCCAGCGGTACATGGACGACCTGAAAAATCCAAAGTGGGACTTCCGGTCGGAGCCGGCCAACGAGATCATCGCCATCATTGAGACGACGGTCTGCCACCAGCAGGGAGAGTTTCTGGACGCCACGCCGCTGCGGGGAACTCCGTTCCTGCTCCTGCCATACCACAAGTTCATCGTGTACAACATCATGGGCTTCTATGTGGCCGGAACAAAGGAGCGGCGTTTCAAGGAGGCGCTGGACTTTGTCCCCCGGAAAAACATCAAGACCACCTTTGCGGCGGCCCTGGCCTGGGCCCTGGCGCTCTATGAGCGGCGCAGCGGCTCCAAGGTTTACGAGGTGGGCGGCGCCCTCAAGCAGGCGCTGGAGGGATTCGACTTTCTCCGCTACAACCTCAAGCGGGAGCACCTGACGGTGGACGATGACCCGGTGGGCGGCCTGCGGATCATCAATAACAACATGGAGCGCAGCATCACCGGCGACATCGGTGAGGACGGCTTCATCTCCATCAACGCCCTGGCATCCAGCGTGGACAAGCAGGATTCTTTCAACTGCAACATCGTCATTGCCGACGAGATGCACACCTATAAGTCGGCCAAGCAGTACCAGGTCCTTAAGGACGCCACCAAGGCTTACACCAACAAGCTGGTGATCGGTATCAGCTCCGGCGGTGACTTGCCTACCGGCTTTTGCGCGAACCGTGTGGAATACTGCCGCAAGATTTTGAACGGCACCATCAAGGGGCCGGAGGCGGACTCCATTTTTGTTTTTATTGCGGCGGCGCCAAAATCTGAATCCGGCGAGGTGGACTACACCAATCCCGATGTGATGGAACGCTGCAATCCTGGCTGGGGCAAAAGCATCCGCCCGCAGGAAATGGTTAACGACGCCATGCAGGCCAAGGAGGACCCACAGCTGCGGCCGGAGTTTCTCCAGAAGTCCCTCAACGTGTTCATCGCGTCGCTGCGGGCCTGGTTCAACGTGGACGAGTTCCGCGCCAGCGACAGCAAATACAGCTGGACCCTGGAGGAGCTGTCCCGGCTGCCTATCAAGTGGTATGGCGGCAGCGACTTGTCCAAGCTTCACGATCTGACGGCTGCGGCGCTGTTTGGTCATTACAACGGGGTGGACATTGTCATCCCCCATTGTTGGTTTCCCAGGGCGGCGGCAGTGGTCAAAGCCCACGAGGACCAGATCCCCCTGTTTGGCTGGGAAGAGGACGGCTGGCTGGATATGTCCAACGACAAGGTGACCAACCACTCCGAGGTGGTGAAGTGGTATAAGGGCCTGCGGGATGATGGCTTCAAGCTCCGGCGGATCGGCCACGACCGGAAGTTCTGCCGGGAGTATTTCCTGGAGATGAAAAAGGCCCATTTCCCAATCAAAGACCAGCCGCAGCTGTTCACCCGGAAGTCTGAGGGATTCCGGTATCTGGAGGCCAGCGCCAAGCGCGGGACCCTTTACTACCTGCACGCCGAGCCGTTTGAATACTGCGTGCAAAACGTCCACGGCGTGGAAAAATCGGACGACATGGTCATGTACGACAAGATCCAGCCCAATCTCCGGATCGACGTGTTTGACGCTGCGGTGTTTGCCTGCTGCGCTTACCTGGAAGATCTGGAGACGGTGCAGAAAGAGAAAAACTGGTTTGGGGAGGAATCCAAATGAACAAGCGAAAGAAAGCAGTCCACGCGGCGAGAGACAAGCCTGCACAATCCCGCAGTTCGGTGGGGTTTGTCAT
>CABQCB010000286.1 GCA_902462475.1 uncultured Oscillibacter sp.
TGCTGACTCCCTTCTCCGCCACCCTGGAGGAGAACGCCTCCTTCGTGCAGGCCTA
This sequence comes from uncultured Oscillibacter sp., assembly GCA_902462475.1. The sequence continues at coordinate 56 of CABQCB010000286.1, forward strand.
TCAGGATCAGTTCGGCGAGACTCCCAACCAGTTTGCTGCCGACGCCTATGACGCCGTGTACATTCTCAAGGCCGCTCTGGAAGCTGCCGGCTGCACTGCCGACATGTCCGCCGCCGATATCTGCGAGGCCATCGTCCCCGTTATGACCACCATCTCCTATGACGGTCTGACCGGCAAGAGCATGACCTGGTCCGCCGACGGTGCCGTGTCCAAGGCTCCCACTGCCTTCGTCATCCAGGACGGCGTGTATGTCCTGCCCCAGTAATCTCCGGCCCCACACATACGATCTGTAAAACCGCGGGGAAGCGGCTGCCGGGCCCCCGGCAGCCCTTCCCGGGTTCTATGGTGGAAACAGGGGCGGCAGCGCCGCTGCTGCCCGTATTTCTGCCATAGAATTTGGAAAAGAGAAGAAAAAGAGGTGCTTCCTGATGGAATTTCTCTCCTACTTGATCAGCGGCATCAGCCTGGGCAGCGTGTACGCCATCATCGCCCTGGGCTATACCATGGTCTACGGCATCGCCAAAATGCTGAACTTCGCCCACGGCGACATCATCATGGTGGGCGGCTATATCTCCTACTGCGCCATGAATTATCTGGGGCTGCCCAGCGTGGTGGCCGTGCTGCTGGCCATGGTGGTGTGCACCATCCTGGGCGTGGTCATTGAGGGTCTTGCCTACAAGCCCCTGCGCGCCGCTCCTTCCCTGGCCGTACTCATCACGGCCATCGGCGTGAGCTACTTCCTGCAAAACGCAGCCCAGCTCATCTGGTCCGCGGCCCCCAAGGTCTACTCCCCGGTGGTCACCGGCTCTTTGAGCCTGTTCGGCGGCCAGCTCTCCATTTCCTACGTCTCCCTGCTCACCGTGGTCACCTGCCTTGTCATCATGGTGGGACTGACCATGTTCACCAGCATGACCCGCATGGGCAAGGCCATGCGCGCCTGCTCTGAGGACAAGGGTGCCGCCCAGCTCATGGGCATCAACGTCAACTTCACCATCTCCACCACCTTTGCCATCGGTTCCGCCCTGGCGGCCATCGCCGGCGTGCTGCTGTGCTCCTCCTACGGCACCCTGATGCCCACCACCGGCTCCATGCCCGGCATCAAGGCCTTCACTGCCGCCGTGTTCGGCGGCATCGGCTCCATCCCCGGCGCGTTCCTGGGCGGACTGCTGCTGGGCATCATCGAGTCCATGGCCAAGGCCTATATCTCCACCAACCTGGCAAACTCCATCGTGTTCGCCGTGCTGATCGTGGTGCTGCTGGTGAAGCCCGCCGGTCTTCTGGGCAAGTACGTGCCCGAGAAAGTGTGAGGTGGTCCAATGAAAAAACTTGGTAAACTGAAGCGGTCCACCCGGACGGATTTCGCCACCTATCTGGGCGTCATCATCGCTTTCATCGTCATGAGCCTGCTGCAAAGCGGCGGCTTCCTCTCCCGCTCCCTGACGGGCCAGCTGGTGCCCATCTGCTGCTACATGTCCATGGCCGTCTCCCTGAACCTGACCGTGGGCATCCTGGGCGAGCTGAGCCTGGGCCACGCGGGCTTTATGAGCGTGGGTGCCTTCTCCGGCATCGTCACTGCCATGAGCCTGCAGAATGTCATCCCCTTCGCTCCCGTGCGCCTAGCCGTTGCCATGGTGGTGGGCGCCATCTTCGCCGCGGCGGCGGGCTTTATCGTGGGTATGCCCGTGCTCCGTCTGCGGGGCGACTACCTGGCCATCGTGACCCTGGCCTTCGGCGAGATCATTAAGGACCTGGTCAACTGCCTGCTGGTAGGCTACGATGAAAACGGTCTGCACATGGCCTTCAACCTCACCGGCAACATGTCCATCGCCGATCTGGGCCTTGCCGAGGGCGGCCTGGAGATCATCAAGGGCGCCCAGGGCGCTGCCGGTACCACCACCATTGCCAGCTTCACCGCCGGATTCATTCTGGTGATGCTGACGCTGGTCATCGTACTCAATCTGGTGCGCAGCCGGGCCGGCCGGGCCATCATGGCCCTGCGGGACAACCGCATCGCCGCCGAGAGCGTGGGCATCAACGTCACCAAGTACAAGCTCATGGCCTTCGTCACCTCCGCCGCCCTGGCAGGCGCCGCCGGTGCCCTGTACGGCCTGAACTTCTCCTCCCTCCAGGCAACCAAGTTCAACTTCAACACCTCCATCTTGATCCTGGTGTTCGTGGTGCTGGGCGGCCTGGGCAACATCTGGGGCTCTCTCATCGCCGCCGCGGCGCTGACCGTGCTGCCCGAGCTGCTGCGCGCGTTCTCCGACTACCGGATGCTG
>CABQCB010000287.1 GCA_902462475.1 uncultured Oscillibacter sp.
TGGTGGACTGGCTGGACGAGATCAACCCGGAGATGGCCCTTTCTTAAAATTCCGACCCAGTGAGGCGGCCGCGTGAGCGGCCGCCTGTTTTTTTCCTGCGGCCGACGGATTTTTCCCGGATTTTACAAAAAACGACTTTTGGATTTTACAAAAAGCAGGGCAGAATAAAAAGGAGACTGCCTGCAAAGAGGCAAACCGGGAAAGGAACGATGACTATGAAGTATGCCGTGGTGGATCTGGGCTCCAATACCATCCGGCTGTCCGTGTACAACACGCTGCCCGGCGGCGGCTTTGACCTGCTGTTTTCGGAAAAGGAGATGGCGGGGCTTGCCAACGAGGTGTCCGGCGGCGCACTGTCCCAGACGGGCATCCGCCGTGCCTGCGACGCGCTCAAGCGGTTCCAGCGGCTGCTGGAGCTGTGCGGCGTGGAGCGGGTAAAGGTGTTTGCCACTGCGTCGCTGCGCAACGTCCGCAATACGGCGGAGGCGGTGGACGCCATCCGCCGGGAGACGGGGCTTTCCGTGGAGGTGCTCTCCGGGGACGAGGAGGCGGAACTGGGCTACTACGGCGCCCTGCGGACGTTGGACCTGCGCTCCGGCGCCATGTTCGATATCGGCGGTGGCAGCACGGAGATCGTGGAGGTGGAAAAGGGCCGCATCCTGCGGGCCCAGAGCCTGCCGGTGGGGTCGCTGAACCTGTTTGACCGGCATGTGAGCAAGATCTGGCCCAAGCGCCGGGAGCTGGAGGCCATCACCCAGGCGGCCGGAAAGGCCCTGCGGGCGGCGGAGCTGCCCGGAAAGAAGGCGGAGCGGGTGTGCGGCGTGGGCGGCACGGCCCGGGCGGTGCTGAAGATCGCCAACGCCTACTATGACCGCCCGGTGGTGGAGCGGCGGCTGACGCCCCGGCAGCTGGGGGAGCTGACGGAGGTGCTGTGCCGGCGGGACGCCGACGCCAGAAAGCTCATCCTCCGGTCCTGCCCGGACCGGATCCACACCATCTTGCCGGGCTTGCTGCTGATGAACGCCGTGTGTGAGGCCTTGTGTGAAAAAGAGATCTATGTGAGCCGCTACGGCGTCAGGGAGGGATATTTGTGCCGCAGGATATTGGAAAGTGGGATCTGAGCTATACCCAGGACCGGGAGCTGAGCTGGCTGAAGTTTGACCAGCGGGTGCTGGAGGAGGCGGCGGACGAGTCGGTGCCGCTTATGGAGCGGCTGCGGTTTTTGTCCATCTTCACCAGCAATCTGGACGAGTTTTTCATGGTGCGGGTGGGCAGCCTGGTGGATCTGCACCTGGTGGCGCCGGAGGCTCTGGACAACAAGGGCGGCCACACGCCCGCCCAGCAGCTGGCCATGATCTATCAGGCGGTGGAGCCCATGATCCGCCGCCGGGACAGCGTGTATGCCCAGGTGTCCGCGGCGCTGGCGGAGCGGGGCGTGGAGGACATCCCCTATGAAAAGCTCAAAGGGGAGGACCGGGACTATGTGCGCAGCGTGTACCGCAGCAGCATCCGGCCCCTGCTCTCGCCCCAGATCATCGACCCCAGCCACCCCTTTCCTCACCTGAAAAACAAGGTGCTCTACGCGGCGGCCCTGCTCAACGACGGCCACCAGGACCGGCTGGGCATTGTGGAGGTGCCGGAGACGGTGGACCCCATCATACGGCTGCCGGGCCGCTCCGGCGCCTTTGTGCGCACGGAGACGGTGGTCGCCGCCCACCTGCGCAAGATCTTCAAGATCTACCACCTGACGGAGCAGGCGGTGGTGGCGGTGACCCGCAACGCGGACATCGCCTACGACGAGCGGTTTGACGAGGAGGACCTGGACCTGCGCAGCCACATGGCCCGGCTGCTGCGCCGGCGGGAGCGGCTGGCGCCCGTGCGGCTGGAGATGCAGGGCCAGGCCCCGGCCCTGCAAAGTGCGCTGCTGCGGCGGCTGAAGCTGGAGCCGGCCCAGAGCTATGTGTGCGCCTGCCCGCTGACCCTTGGATACGCCTACCAGCTGACGGGACTGGCCCCCTCTCTCTACGACCCGCCGTTCGCCCCGGCCTGGCCGGATTACCTCTCCCGGTCCGTGCCCATGTGGCGGCAGGTGGAGCAGCGGGATGTGCTGCTGTTTTACCCCTATCACTCCATGCAGCCGTTTCTGGAGCTTTTGAAGGAGTCCGCCTCCGACCCGGCGGTGCTGTCTATCCAGATCACGGTCTATCGCCTGGCCCGCAAGTCTGCGGTCATCAAGCATCTGTGCGCGGCGGCGGAGAACGGCAAGGCCGTGACGGTGCTGGTGGAGCTGCGGGCCCGGTTCGACGAGAAGAACAACATCGGCTGGG
>CABQCB010000288.1 GCA_902462475.1 uncultured Oscillibacter sp.
CTGGACGGTCTCAGGCACGGAGGCGGCCTTCTCGTTGGCGCCTTCCTTGCACTGGAAGTACACGTCGGGGTTGACGTTGTTGCCGCGGTTGGAGGGATGCTCCGGGTTCAGGGCGTGACGGCGGAAGTCCTTCAGGGCCTCGTAGTCCACCAGACCCCGCAGGTCCTCATAGTCCAGCGCCTCGATGCGCTGCATCTCGTGAGACGTGCGGAAGCCGTCGAAGCAGTGCATGAAGGCATACTTGGCGCTGATGGCGGACAGGTGGGCAACAGCGCCCAGGTCCATGGCCTCCTGGGGAGAGGAGGACATCAGCATGCCGTAGCCGGTGGTCCGGCAGGTCATGAAGTCGGTATGGTCGCCGAAGATGGAGTGGTGGTTGGAGGTCACCACGCGGGAGGCGATGTGCATGACGCTGGGCAGGAACTGGCCGCCCATGGCGTACATGGCGGGGATCATCAGCATCAGGCCCTGGGAGGACGTAAAGGTCGTGGTCAGGGCGCCGGCCTGCAAAGAGCCGTGGCAGGTACCGGCGGCGCCGGCCTCGGACTGCATCTGGATCACGTCCACCGTGGAGCCGAACAGGTTCTTGCGGCCCTTGGCGGCCCACTCATCCACCTTCTCCGCCATGGGAGAAGACGGCGTGATGGGATAGATGGCGGCCACTTCTGTGAACGCATAGGCCACATGCGCCGCAGCGGTGTTGCCATCCATGACTGCGTATTTCTTTTTCATCTGATACACCTCTCCTGGTATGTAATAAGCGGGACCATCATGAGTCCGGCGCGGCGGCGCATCCGGAGCGCACCTGCCGGGCTGCCTGTCTGCACATTCCACTATGCGGAATCAAATTCCTGGAAAGCTCAACAGACAAACATTGCTCATGAATTATCAAACTAACTATACTCTATAAATCCATAAGTGTCAAAGGCTTTTGCACCCATTTTCGCCAAAAAATCAAGGCAAAAGGCGGCGGTCTCCGGCATCACGACAACCGGAGACCGCCGCGGACGGGGCGGGCGGAGAAAAACGGGTCACAGGTAAGGCCGGGGGTCGGCGATGCGGCCTTCCAGGGCGGAGGCTGCCGCCACGGCGGGGCTTGCCAGGAAGGTGCGGGCGGCGGGACTGCCCATGCGGCCGATGAAGTTGCGGTTGTGGGTGCCCACCACCACCTGTTCCCCGCTGACCAGGCCGCCGCTGCGGCCCTGGCAGAGCGAGCAGTAGGGATGGGTCACCATGGCTCCGGCGGCCACCAGGGTCTGAAGATAGCCAAGGCGGGTCGCCTGGCGGTAGACGGCGTTGGAGCCGGGCGTGACGATCAGCCGCACGTAGGGCGCAATGGTGCGGCCCTTCAGCACCTGCGCCGCCGCGGCCAGGTCCTCCAGGCGGCCGTTGGTGCAGCTGCCCAGGAACACCTGGTCCACGGGCGTGCCGGCCACTTCCCCCACGGCATGGACGTTGTCCACGGAATAGGGACAGGCCAGGTACGGTTCCAGCTCTTCCGCCCGGTAGTGCAGCACCCGCTCGTACGGGGCGTCCCGGTCCAGACGCAGCCACGCCAGCGATGTCATGTCCGCGCCGCAGAAGGCGGCGGTTTTTCCGTCCGGGGCGAACAGCGCCGCCTTGGCGCCGCACTCCACCGCCATATTGGCGATGGCGGCCCGGCCGGCCACGCTCATCTGCGCCACGGCGGAGCCGGTGAACTCCAGGGCTTTGTACAGCGCTCCGTCGGCACCCAGATCCCCCAGCACCCGCAAGATCACATCCTTGGGGAAGACGCCCTTGGGCAGCGTGCCGTCCACCACCACCAAAATGGAGGAGGGAACCCGCACCCAAAGACGTCCCGTGCCCAGGATGGAGGCCATCTCCGTGTAGCCCACGCCGGAGGAAAAGGCGCCCACGGCGCCGTAGGTAGTGGTGTGGCTGTCCGTGCCGAAGATGATCTTTCCCGGCGCGGCGATGCCCTCCTCCAGGGCCAGCTGGTGGCTGATGCCCTGGCCTGCGTATACCCGGCGCACGCCGTACGCATCCTGAAAGCGGCGGCTGTACCGGAAGCACCGGGGGTCGTCGTCCAGACAGGTGGGGTACAGGTGGTCTACCACCACGCTCACCCGCTCCGGGTCGAACACCCGGGTAAAGCCCATGGCCCGGAACTGCCGGAAGATATAGGGCGCGTAGATGTCATGGAGCACCGCCTCGTCTACGGGGACGGTGATGATGTCCCCGGGCTGCACGGGGGCGCCGGTGCGGCCGGTGAGCAGCTGCTGGGCCAGGGTGAGGCCGCCGTGGTGGACCCGGGGAGGG